>JBKJNE010000538.1:0-4657 GCA_046596015.1 Alphaproteobacteria bacterium | reverse complement strand
GCGGCTCGGTCTACTGGATCATCACCCGCAAGATCCTGGCGCGGCAGCTGCTGACGTCCATCGAGCGCCTCGAGGACGACAATGGCCGCGCCTACTGCCGCATCTACCTGGACGCCGCGGTGGTGCCGGTCCATCCCTGGCCCCGCCGCCCGCACCAGGGCTGGCGCTACCTGAAGCCCGAGGATGCCCCGCCCGACCTGCGCGAAGGCGACACCGGCGACATGCCGCCGGAAATGATCGCGGAGCTGCGGGAACTGGGGCTGCTGTAGACCGCTATTCCACTGGCCAGTTGTCGATCAGCCGCGTCGTGCCCAGCCGGGCCGCGCCGAACACTCTTGCCGGCTTGCCGGGCTCGGTGACCAGCTCCAGCGACGACGGGTCGCGCACGTCCACATAGTCGACGCTGTCGAAGCCGGCCTTCACGATGTCCGCGCGGGCCTTGGCCGACGCCGCGGACGGGTCGCCGCCCGCCTTCACCGCGTCGCGCACCACCTTCAGCGCCATGGACAGCGCCACGGCGACCCTGCGCTGCTCCGGGCTCAAATAGCGGTTGCGCGACGACAGGGCGAGGCCGTCGGCCTCGCGCTCGATGGCGCCGCCCATGATCCGCACCGGGATGTTCAGGTCGGCGGTGAACCGGCGGATGATCTGAAGCTGCTGGTAGTCCTTCTCGCCGAAGATCGCGACATCGGGCAGCGCCGAGGTCAGCAGCTTGACCACCACCAGCGCCATGCCGTCGAAATGGCCGGGGCGGTGGGTGCCGCACAGCACGTCGCCGAGCCGGTCGATATGCACCCTGGTGGCGAAGCCCTCGGGATACATCTCGCGCGCCGTCGGCACGAATGCGGCGTCGACGCCGACGGTGGCCAGCTTCGCCACGTCCTCGGCCTCGGTGCGCGGATAGCGCTCGTAATCCTCGCCGGGGCCGAACTGGGCCGGGTTGACGAAGATGCTGGCGACCACCCGGTCCGCCTGGCTCCTGGCCAGCCGCATCAGCGACAGGTGCCCGTCATGCAGCGCGCCCATGGTGGGGACGAGGGCGATGGTTTCGCCGGCTTTTCGCCACGCCGCCACTTGTCCGCGCAGGTCGGCGACGCCACGTAGAATGACGGGTTCCTTCAGCATGACGGGACGATACTGAAGCATGGCGGGCAAGACACCAAAAATTGTCGGCGCCTCGGGCGAGGTCGACGCGTTCCTGCGCAAGCTTGCCCTGACGCCAACGCCGGCCGCCGCCGGGCGGGGCCGGCTGATCTTCGCGCTCGACGCAACCCTGAGCCGGCAGCCTACGTGGGACCGCGCCTGTCATATCCAGGCCGACATGTTCCGCGAGGCCGAGGCGGTGGGCGGCCTCGACATCAAGCTGGTGTTCTTCCGCGGCTACCGCGAATGCAAGGCGAGCCCCTGGTACGGCCGGTCCGGGCCGCTGACTCGCGCGATGACGTCCATTGCCTGCCAGGGCGGCTACACCCAGATCGAACGGGTGTTGAAGCGCGCCGTCAAGGAAGCGCGGGAGGGAAAGGTCAACGCGCTGGTCTATGTGGGAGACAGTTGCGAGGAGGAGATCGACGCGGTCTGCGCCGTGGCGGGCGAATTGGGCCTGGCCGGCGTGCCGTCGTTCATGTTCCAGGAAGGCGGCGATCCCTACGCCGAATCCGTGTTCCGCGAGGTTGCCCGGCTGTCGGGCGGGGCGTGGTGCCGGTTCGACGAAGGCAGCGCGGGCCAGCTCCGCGACCTGCTGGGCGCGGTGGCCGTGTTCGCCGCCGGCGGGCGCAAGGCGCTGGCGGATCATGGCGCCCGCAAGGGCGGTCATGCGCTGCGGCTGGCGCGCCTGTTGCCGCGAGCGTGATGCGGTGGCCGCCGCCATCGGCTATGGCTTGCGCCGCCAAGCTGGGCCATGATGGCCGCCGGACCGATGACGTAGGGTAAGTTTGGTGCCTTGGCTGTTTTTTGGGGCGATTGTCATCGTCCTGTTCCTGCTGCTGACGAACTGGGCCGCCAAGTCAGACCGCGCCACCGTCCGGCGCGTCGTACGCTATTTCGGGGCCTTCCTCGTGGCGGCGCTGGCGATCTTCCTGTTCGCGCGCGGGCAGGCAGGACTGGCGCTTGCGCTCATCGCGGCCGCGACGGCGCTGGCGTCGCGCCGGCGCCTGACCATGCTGGGCGGCGGGCGCAAGTCCGCGAAGCAGCAGTCCGAGGTGGACACGCCGTATCTCCGAGTCACCTTGAACCACGATTCCGGCGACATGGACGGCGTCGTCCTGGCGGGCCGCTTCGCCGGCCAGCACCTCGGCGAACTGAGCCGCGACGAGTTGAGCGCGCTGTACGACGAGCTGGGCCGGGACGATCCGGAAGGCGCCCGGCTGCTCGACGCCTACCTGGCGCGGGCCTATCCCGGCGACTGGCACGAGGAAACGGCGGCGGGGCAGGCGGGCGGCGGACCCATGACCCGCGAGGAGGCGTTCGAGATCCTGGGGCTTGCGCCGGGCGCCACGCCCACCGACATCAAGGAGGCCCACCACCGCTTGATGAAGAAGTTCCATCCCGATCAGGGCGGTTCGACCTACTTCGCCGCCCGGATCAACGAAGCCAAGGACCTGCTGTTGAAAACCTGACCCGCGCTCGACGGGCCGGCCCCATGTGTGCGCTGCAACACACTTTCGCCAAGGTTCCCGCATATACAGCCCCGCCGGTTCCGGCATAGACTTACCACCCCAAAATCCCTTCCAACCGACGCCGAGATCATGATCAAACCTGTTCGTAAAGCCGTATTCCCCGTCGGCGGCATGGGGACGCGATTCCTGCCCGCCACCAAGGCGATGCCCAAGGAAATGCTGCCCGTGGTGGACAAGCCGCTGATCCAGTACGCGGTCGAGGAGGCGCAGGCCGCCGGCATCGAGGAGTTCATCTTCGTCACCGGCCGCGGCAAGTCGGCGATCGAGAATCACTTCGACCGGTCCACCGAGCTCGAGGCGCTGCTGGCCGAGAAGGCCAAGGGCGACACGCTCAAGGAACTGCTGGGCTCCAATCCGGCCCCCGGCCAGGTCTCCTACACCCGCCAGATGGATCCGCTCGGCTTGGGCCATGCGGTGTGGTGCGCCCGCTATCTGGTGGGCGACGAGCCGTTCGCCGTGCTGCTCGCCGACGACCTGATCAAGGCGGACACCTCCTGCCTGAAGCAGATGGTCGACGCCCACGCCGAGGTCGGCGGCAACATGATCGCGCTGATGGACGTGCCGCACGACCACACCTCGCGCTACGGCATCATCGCGCCGGGCGCGGTGACCGGGCGCCTGACCGAAGTCACCGGGCTGGTCGAGAAGCCGAAACCGGCCGACGCGCCGTCCAACCAGGCCGTCGTCGGCCGCTACATCCTGCAGCCCGAGGTTTTCGGGCATCTCGCCGGCCAGCAGAAGGGCGCCGGCGGCGAAATCCAGCTCACCGACGCGCTCGCCCGAATGATCGGCGGCGCGCCGTTCCACGGCTACAGGTTCGAGGGCACCCGTTTCGACTGCGGCGACAAGGTCGGCTTCTTCGAGGCCAACCTGGCGTTCGCGCTCGAGCGGCCGGACCTGCGCGACGGCGTCATCGCCTTCATCAAGAAATTGGGCCTCTAGCAACCGGGACGGGTAGATGCGCATTACCATGATCGGAAGCGGGTATGTGGGCCTCGTTTCCGGAGCGTGCTTTTCCGAGTTCGGCCATGATGTGGTCTGCATCGACAAGGATCCCGCCAAGATCGGCGCCCTGCGGAACGGCGAGATCCCGATCTACGAGCCGGGCCTCGATGATCTGGTCGCCCGCAACATGGCGGCGGGGCGGCTGACCTTCACCACCGACCTGGCCGCGGCCGTTCCCGGCTCCGAGGCTGTGTTCATCGCCGTCGGCACGCCGTCGCGCCGCGGCGACGGCCATGCCGACCTGACCTATGTGTTCGCCGCCGCCCGCGAGGTCGCCGACGCGCTCGACGGCTATGCCCTCATCGTCACCAAGTCGACGGTGCCCGTGGGCACCGGCGGACGGGTGCGGCAGGTGGTGGGCGACCGGCTGAAGGAGATCGGCTCGACCGCCAGCTTCGACGTGGCGTCCAACCCGGAGTTCCTGCGCGAAGGCTCGGCGATCGACGACTTCATGCGCCCGAACCGGGTCGTCTGCGGCGTCGAGAACGGCCAGGCGCGCACGGTGATGCAGCGCCTCTACCGGCCGTTGTCGCTGCGCGAGACGCCCATGCTGTTCACCTCGATCGAGACCGCCGAGCTGATCAAGTACGCTGCGAACGCCTTCCTTGCCACCAAGATCACCTTCATCAACGAGATGGCGGACCTGTGCGAGCAGGTCGGCGCCGACGTGCAGGATCTGGCGCGCGGCATCGGCCTCGACCAGCGCATCGGCGCCAAGTTCCTGCATCCGGGGCCTGGCTACGGCGGCAGCTGCTTCCCCAAGGACACCAGGGCGCTGCTCGCCACGGCCGAGGAGGCCGACGTGCCGCTCGGCATCGTCAGTGCCGCGGTCGCCGCCAATGACCGGCGCAAGCAGGACATGGCCGACCGCATCGGCGCCGCCTGCGGCGGTTCGGTCGCGGGCAAGTCGGTCGCGGTGCTCGGCCTGACCTTCAAGCCCAACACCGACGACATGCGCGAAAGCCCCAGCCTGGATA
>JBKJNE010000471.1:0-5967 GCA_046596015.1 Alphaproteobacteria bacterium | reverse complement strand
CCGGGTCGCCATAGACCTTCGACCCGCCGGTGACATGGATATCGTTGTCGTCGTTGCCCTGGATGCCGTCGCCGCCGCCGGTACCGTCGGTATCGCCCTTGATGATCGACGCGCCCTTGACCAGCAGCGTGCTGTCGCTGCCCAGGTCGATGCCGTCATCCTTGCCGCGGATGGTGGCGCCGCCGTCGATGGTGATGTTGGTGCCCGCGCTGGGTTCGAAGACGTGGATGCCGTCGGCATTGGTCGCGCCGTTGCCTTCGACGATGCCCTTGCCGGAAATCTTGATGATGGTGTTGTTGCTGGCGATGCCCGTGTCGCCGAGCTCGATACCGTTGGCGCCGCCGGTGATCAGGCCGGTCCCGCCCGCGCCGAACGTCACGGTGAGCTTCACGTCGTCGGTGGTGGGCGAGATGTCGATGCCGGCGGCGGTGCTGCCACCCTTCACGGTGCCGTCGCCCGAATAGGTGACGATCGAGTTGTCGCCGACGATGAGGATGCCGTCCTCGATGTCGCCGATGATGTTGCCGTCGTTCTTGACGGTCAGGGTGGCACCGCCGGTGCCGTTGAACGAGATGCCGCGGTCCTCGCCGTGGATCTCGCCCAGCTTGCCGTTGTTGACGTTGGTCCAGCCCGACGCGTCGATGCCGTCGTCGCCGTCGACCGTGGCGCCACCGGGCGTGCCGCCCGAGATGATGTAAGCGGTCTTCGATCCGACCATGCCGTTGTTAATGGTGTTGACGTTGCCGCTGGTGCCGCCCGATACCTCGATGCCGTCGTCGTCGCCGCCGCCACCGCCACCGCTGATCACGCCTGATTTGACCGATGGACCGTTGAAACCGTTGCTGATGTTGGTGACTTCGTTGTTGATGCCGTCGATGTCGATGCCGTCGTCGGTGCCCTGGATCGTACCGCCACCGAGCGCCGTGCCCGTGCCGTTGCGGAGCAGGTTGCCGTCACCATCGACCAAGATGCCGTCGCCGCTCGTGCCATTCACGAGGCCCGGGTTGGTGCCGTTGAAGCCAGCCGGATCGGTATCGAAAATGATGACCGTGTTGCCGTCGGAGTTGTTCTTCTCACCCGCGCCGCCGCTGGGATCGAAGATCAGGCCGGTGGACGCTTCGGCGCGGGAGTCTGGCCGGACGTCGAGATCGATGTTGTCGTAGCCGTCGGAGTCGAAGCCGCCCGCCGCGTTGGTGGAGCAGATGACGCCGCCGGGCCCGCCGTCGCCGGTGGCCAACGCGGGCGTGCACGCCGCGATCGCCGGATTGGTGTCGATCAGCGCATAGGTCGCGACGGTCAGCGCGGCAGCCGCCATGGCGCCACGCGTCACGAACTTCGCCGAGGCGCGCGCGCCCATGCCGACGGCCAAACGCGAAACGGTGTTCAGCAGCGTGTTCTTTTCGTTGGAGAGATTCATCGATCTCGACTCCCTATTAAGCGGAAACAGCAGCACAAGCGCCCTTTGCGGACGCCGCGGATTGGAAAATCCCAGCCAGTTGGCCATGACGCGTGAATGAACACAACGCCAAAAGTTGATACTTTCGGTGACAGATCAAGCAGATCGGCTCCTCATAACCCCTCCCGGAGGTCGTACCCAGCAACGGAACGTTTCCCTTACCCACGGCGCCGAAGGCTTCGGGCCTTTCGGTCGACGATATTAATACGCTGCAGTAATGTCGCATTGCAAGCCCTCCAAGGCGGGAACGCCAAAAATTTAATGAACTTAGCGGCGGAAATCCGAGGCTTAGCCCACGTTTTAGCCATAGTTTCGGCTCCAGTCGGTATCATGGTCCCGCGAGACTGTGGCCCAAATGCAACACAACGGGAGAATCGACATGGCGAGCAAGCAGCCGGCGGGCGGAAAACCGGCGGAAACAGGGCACGCTGACGACGACAATGTGTTGGGGCGCATCGTTACAGCGGTGCAAGGGGACGTCTTGCTCATCGGCATCGACCGGCCGAGGAAGCTGAACGGCTTCACCAACAAGATGCTGGACGAGCTGTCGCGGGCCTATACCGAGTATGAGGCGGGACCCTGCCGCTGCGCGGTTTTATACAGCACCGGCAAGCACTTCACCGCCGGGCTCGACCTGCCGAACATCGACCGGACCAGGCCGCTGTTCGACCGCGCCCTGGTCGACCCGGTCGGTCTTCATCCGCCGCTGCGGACCAAGCCGGTGGTCGCCGCGGTCCGCGGCATCACCTTCACCATCGGATTCGAGCTGGCCCTGGCGGCCGATTTCATCATCTGCGGGTCCGACGCGCGAATCGCACAGCTTGAGGTGAAGCGCGGGCTGATGCCCACATGTGGTGGCACGCCGCGGATGATCGAGCGGGCCGGCTGGGGCAACGCGATGCGCTGGCTGCTCACCGGCGACGAAATGGACGCCCGGACCGCGCTCCGGCTGGGATTCGTGCAGGAGGTGGTCGATCCCGAGGCGGTGCTCGACCGGGCGCTGGTGCTGGCGCGGCGGGTCGCCGAGCAGGCGCCGCTGGCTGTCCGGGCGGTCATCGCCAACGGACGCAAGGCCCATGTGGACGGCTTCGACGCCGCCACCGCCGAACTCGACGCGGCCAGCGCCCGGCTTCGCGACAGCGACGACATCAAGGAAGGGGTGCGTTCGTTCGTCAAGCGCCGCAAGGCCCGCTTCACCGGCTGTTGACCGGCCATGGCCGCCGGCTCAAGTAAATGACGATCTCGTTACTTGGCGAGACCGGCGCGGGCGTGACAGGCGGGCGGCTCAGGCGATGCCCAGCGCCTTGTAGATCGGCATGGTCTTGTCGATCTGGGTCTGGGCCTCGCGGCGGAACTCGGCCTTGTTCTCCTCCGGGTCGCTAATCGCGACGCCGTTGCGCGCCATGCGCTTGCCCTGGGCGGTGAACTGCTCATAGGCGAAGTCGACGCAGGCCGCGTCGGTCGTGTGGCCGTTCTGGCGGCCCAGCAGCACGAGCTGGCCGATGTTGTTGACGTGGATGCCGCCGCCGATGACCGGGCTGACCATGTAGTTCACCTGCCGGCCGGACGGCGCCATGCCCAGGATCTTGCGGTTGAGCGCCTCGGTCCTGGGCCGCACCGCCTCGACCGTCTCGGCCGGATGGGCCGGCGACGCGTCGCCCTTGCCGACCAGCACGAGAGCTGCCTGCACGACCTGGTTGAAGCTCTTGCCGGTGGGCTTCACCGCCGCCTCGATCTCGCCCAGCGACCTGGGCTGGCCGTCGGCCATGAAATCGAGCACCGGCTTGTAGACGTCCTCGTTGAGCGTCGCGTTGCCGCGGAAGCCGCTGGCCTCGAGCTTGACGTCGTCCCGCGGCACGCTCAGCACCACCCGCTCCTCGCGCAACATGTCGAGCTGTTGCATCGCCGGCAGCGAGCGCCCGCCGCGCACCCAGTAATCGCGGCGGAACTGCTGGTTCAGCATGAAGTCGCGCACGGTCTCGCGGAAGGTGGCGTCCGGGATGTCGCGCAGCATGGTCTGCTGCTCTTCGGACAGGTTGAGCGCGTCGATATGCTCGCGGTAGGTCGCGGTACAGGCGAAGTTGAGCTTGGCCGAAGACAGCATCTTCGAGATCTCGGAGAAGTACATCGGCACCCAGCACTCGTTCAGGTACTCGTGCGCCAGGTAGCTGCGGTCGTTGCCGCGGATGCCCTTGAGGCGCACGGCGGCGTTCGGGTTGGCCTTGCCGTAGAGCGTGTTGGTGTTCATCAGCGCATCGGCGAAGTCGAGCGCGGCATCGACCCGGCCCTGCACGCCGATGCCCGGGGCGGACATGGACCCTGCATGCTGGGTCAGCAGGTGGCGGATCGGCGCCACGGTGTTCCACCCCGGATAGGTGTTGTAGCTGATGTAGCAGATGCCGCCGACCTTCAGCTTCCGGCGCAGAAAGTCGACGATGTGGTTCATGTTGGCCTCGGAGATCCAGCTCCAGATGCCGTGCAGGCCGATGAAGTCGAAGTCCGGCAGGTCGGGCCGGTTGCAGAAGTCGGCGAAGGCCTCGTCATACAGCTTGGCGCCGGTGCCCGCGGCGGCCATGTCCTGCGCGAAGGCGGCATGGGATGGGTTGAAGTCGGTGCCGTACCACTGCGCCGTGCTGGCGGCGGCGTGCATGTTGGCGCTCAGCCCGTGGCCGAAGCCCAACTCGCAGGCGGCGCCGATGGCCGGCGGCGCATAGCCCGTCTTCAACAGCGGCAGCCGGGCCTTCAGCGGGTTCAGCTCGCTGTAGTACCCGTAGGTATAACCGATTTCGACCAGATAGCCTTCAGCCCAATCAGACATGGGATTCCCCCTCTTGTTTCGCTCGTTCGCCGGGATTTGCCCACTCGAAGACCCGGATGCCGCGCCAATGCGCGACGTCAATGCCCGTGGCAATGGCGCAGGGCCCCTATTGGAAGGGTCCGCGCCGGAATATCAAGGCCCGTGTTGAGGCCGGCGACGATATTTCCCGGTTGTGTGGCCGCGCGGCACCGGCTCCGCGACCCCCGATGGATGGTTTTCACCGCTCTGGCGGGACGTTTTTGGCGGCAAAACGAGACCGGTCCGGCGGCGAAACGAGATCGGCCGCCCGCGTGGCTAGATGACCACGCGGCCGGCGGCCGTCCCGCCGACTTTCCTGAGCACCTGTTCCCTCAGCTTGGCCCGGTCGATCTTGCCGCCGCCGGTGCGCGGGAACTGCTTCACGAACAGGTAGCCGCCTGGCGCCTGGGCCGCGCCCACCCGGTCGATGCAATGGCTGTGGAACGCCTGCGCGTCGGGTTTGCCGCCGGCAATGATCACGGCGATGATCTCGGACACGCCGTCGCGGGTCAGCCCGATCACCGCGGCCTCCCGCACCCCCGGGTGAGACATCAGCGCCAGCTCGACCGTCGTCGGCATGACGTCGACGCCGCGGCGCCGCACCACTTCCGACACCCGGCCGCGCAGGTAGACATAGCCGTCGGCGTCGATGGCCCCGAGGTCGCCGGTATAGCACCAGCCATCGCGAAAGCCCTCGAAGCGGCCCTGCGGCGCCTCGCTGATCACATGCGGCGACACGCCCGAGCCCCGGCACCGCAGGTAGCCGGTCACGCCGGGCGCCACCAGCCTGTCGTCGCCATCGACGATCTCGACCTCGACACCGGCGAACAGCCGTCCGACGCTGTCGGCGTGATCGAGCATGTCTTCCGGGCGCAGGACGCTGATCAGACCGAAGCCCGAGCCGCCATAGGCTTCCGAGAAGTTGGGCGTGACCCGGGTGATCATGTCCCGCTTCGCCCGCGCCGCGAGCGGCGTGCCCAGGGACAGGATCGCGCGGGCCTTCGGGAACAGCATGCCTTCCTCCGGCGCGCAGGAGATCAGGTCTTCGCACATGGCCGACGTCAGGATCAGCACGGCGTCGTCGTGCGCGTTCACCGCGCGCACCAAGTCCATCAGCTTGACGTATTCGGGCAGCACCGTGACGCGGCCGCCGTTTCCCAGCCGGTTCATCAGCGTGTAGAGGAAACCGCCGAAACTCATGCTGGAGGTCAGTAGTAAATTGCCGGTGCCGTCGTTCGAGAACACGCCCACCGCGCCGAGCGCCTCCAGATAGTCCTCCAGCCGGCGCAGCAGCAGCGAGTGGCCGATGGGATAGCCCTTCGGCTGGCCGGTGCTGCCCGAGGACAGGGCGATGTCGAACGCCTCGAAACCGTCGGGATGCCTGTGGTCGCCCTTGAACGCCGACAGGCCGGCCCGCCAGTCCAGTCCGACCATGACGCACCGGATGGCGCCGAGCGACCGGGCCGGCGGCTCGATGAACAGCGTCCTGATCTTCAGCGTCTCGATCATGCCGTCGAATTTCCGGCCACCCTCGTGGGTACCGAACTCCACCTTGGCAGCGCCGACGCGCATCAGCGCCAGCGACAGGATGATGTGGTCGATGCTGTTGGTCATCCGCACGCCCACCGGATCGCCGGGCGCGATGCCCAGGCTGTTCAGCCATACGCTCGCGCGG
>JBKJNE010000263.1:0-2550 GCA_046596015.1 Alphaproteobacteria bacterium | reverse complement strand
GGAGACGCTGCGCGGCTACATCAAGACCATTGGCCTGTTCAACGCCAAGGCGAAGAACGTCATCGCCCTGTCGCGGCTCCTGATCGACAGGCACGGCGGCGAGGTGCCGCGCGACCGCGAGGCGCTGGAGGCGCTGCCCGGCGTCGGCCGCAAGACCGCCAACGTGGTGTTGAACGTGGCGTTCGGCGAGCCGACCATCGCCGTCGACACCCACATCTTCCGCGTCGGCAACCGCACCGGCCTGGCGCCGGGCAAGACGCCGCTGCATGTGGAGACGAAGCTGAACAAGGCGGTGCCCGACCGCTTCAAGCTGCACGCGCATCACTGGCTGATCCTGCACGGCCGCTACATCTGCAAGGCGCGCAAGCCCGAATGCCCGAAATGCATCGTCGAGGACCTGTGCGCCTACCAGGCGAAGACGATATAGGGCCTATTTCGGCGCAGCGGCCGATGGCGGGACCGGGTCGCCCGGCGAATAGACCGGCGTGCCGGACAGCGGCCGTCCGGGGATGACCACCGGGCTGGCGGGCGGCAGGGCCGAGGCGTTGGCGGGCGTGCTGGGGCGCGGGCCGGTGAGGCAGTTGGCCGCCTCGGTCTCGCGCCCCGGCAGCACGCGGCCCTGGGCGTATTTGACCCGGGGGCTGCCCTTGCCGTCCTTCGGGTCGTAGAGCACCACCAGCAGCACGCAGACCTCGTCGGCATATTGCCAGACCTGGGCGGGCGATTCCCTGCGCAGCAGCCGCGGCTGGCCGTAGCGGGCGCGGACCGATTCCGCGTCCTGGTCGATCAGTTCCCTGGCGCGGCTGTTGATGTCCGGGATGACCAGCTTGGCCTGCTGCGTGGGCGCCTGCTGGACCGGCGGCGGCGTCTCTTCCTTCTTCCTCCTGGCGTCCGCGGCGCCCGACGAAACGGCCGCGATCACCGATGCCAACACCAGGGTCCTAAGTCCTCGCAACCTTCGCCACTCCCTTGAACACATGCACCATCAGCGCCGTCCCGACCAGCGGCGCGACCAGGTTGAGCATTGGCACGCCGAACATGACCGCGATCAGGCACCCGGCCAGGAACACCCTGCCCGGAGACCGCCGCCTGAGCGAATGCTCCGACGCGGCGTCCATGTGCCGGCTCGCCACCATCCCGAAATATTCGCGCGAGAGCAACCATCCATTGACCGCCAGCCAGAACGCGGCGGCGAACGGCGGGAACACCAGCAGGATCAGGTAGACCGGCAGCGCCAGCAGGTTGATCAGGATCACCCGGACACCCATGCGCACGCCCTGCACCGCGGACGTCGCCAGCGGCAGTTCGCGGCCCGGCGGATCGTCCGGATAGTATTTCCGCTCGGTCGCCTCGGCGATGTCGTCGAGGAACAGGCCGACGACCACGCTGGCCAGCGCCGGAAACAGGGCCAGCGCGCCGAACAGGGCAGCCGCCACGCCCGCGACCCGCAGCACCCATCGCAGCACGCGGTTCGGGCTGTCCGGCAGGAGCCCGGCCAGCTCGATGCCGGCCCAGAAGGCGAGCGCCGCCAGCGGTACGGTCAGCAGCAGCGACTTGAGCGTCGTCGCCCAGAAGGCCGGCTCGCCGAACAGGCCGAAACTCTTGCACAGCGCCTCGATCACGGGTGAATTGGCCTTTTGCACCGTGCGGTTGCACGTCGGTCGTGCCAGCCTATACTCGGCCCGACGCAACCGCCAGAAAGTCCCCTCATGCATGAAATCGATGTTGTCGGCATCGGCAACGCCATCGTCGACGTTCTCTGCCAGGCCGACGACCACTTCCTCGACCGCCACGGCCTGACCAAGGGCGCCATGATGCTGGTCGACGCCGAGCAGGCGGGCCGGCTCTATGCCGCCATGCCGCCCGGCGTGGAGATTTCGGGCGGCTCGGCGGCCAATACGATGGCCGGCATCGCGGCGCTCGGCGGCAAGGGGGCGTTCGTCGGCAAGGTGCGCGACGACCAGCTCGGAGAGGTGTTCGCCCACGACATCCGCTCCATCGGCATCAGCTTCATGACGCCGCCCGCGCTCGAGGGTCCGCCCACCGGCCGCTGCCTGATCGTGGTGACCCCGGACGCGCAGCGCACCATGAACACGTTCCTCGGAGCGGCCAACGAGCTGACGCCCGATGACATCAACCCGGACGTCGTCCGCGCGGCCAAGGTGACCTATCTGGAAGGCTATCTGTGGGACCCGGAGGCCGCGAAAGCGGCCTTTCGCAAGGCGCTGGAGGTCGCCCACGGCGCGGGGCGCAAGGTGGCGCTGACCCTGTCGGATTCGTTCTGCGTCGACCGGCACCGCGACGAGTTCCGCGCCCTCGTGGACGAGGTCGACATCGTCTTCGCCAACGAGGCGGAAATCACCTCGCTCTACCAGGTCGCTACCTTCGACGAGGCGCTGCATGCGGTGCGCAAGGCCGGCGCGCTCGCCGTGCTGACCCGTTCCGAACAGGGCTCGGTGATTCTCGATGGCGACGACGTGCACGTGATCGGCGCCGAGCGCGGCGTGACCGTGATCGACACCACCGGCGCGGGCGACCTCTACGCCGCCG
>JBKJNE010000202.1:0-16894 GCA_046596015.1 Alphaproteobacteria bacterium | reverse complement strand
CCGCATGGCCGAGAACAAGGCCGCCGACATCGCTGCCACCGGCGCGGATGTTGTCGCCATGGGCGACGTGGGCTGCCTGCTGAACATCGAGGGCAAGTTGCGCCGCGAGGGCAGCGCCGTCCGCGCCTGCCATGTGGCGGAGTTGCTGGCCGGCACCCTGGAGACCCGTCGTGGAGGTTGAAAGCGGCGCGTTCGTCGAGAAGGCGCGCGCCGCGCTGGGCGACGCCACGCTGCAGCACGCCCTGAAGCACATCAAGCACGGCTTCGTCGAGGCGCGGGCGACCGCCGCCGCGCGGCTGCCGGATTTCGAGGCCATGCGCGACGCGGCCCGCGACGTCAAGGCGCACACCATCGCCCATCTGGCCGATTACCTGGAGCAGTTCGAGTCCAACGTCACCGCGCTGGGCGGCCGGGTCCATTGGGCACGGGACGCCGCCGAGGCGCGGGGGATCGTCCTCGCCATCTGCCGCAATGCCGGCGCGCGCACGGTCACCAAGAGCAAGAGCATGGTGACCGAGGAGATCGAGCTCAACGCGTACCTTGAAGAGCACGGCATCGAGCCCATCGAGACCGACCTGGGCGAGTACATCATCCAGCTTCGCAAGGAGAAGCCCAGCCACATCATCGCGCCGGTCATCCACCTGTCGAAGGACCAGGTGGCCGACACCTTCCACGAGCACCATCCCAAATACGGCTTCCACGAGCGCCTGACGGTACGCGCCGACATGGTGCGCGAGGCGCGCTCGATACTGCGCCAGCGCTTCGTGAAGGCGGACGTCGGCATCACCGGCGCCAACTTCCTGGTGGCCGAGACCGGCTCGGCGGTGGTCGTCACCAACGAGGGCAATGCCGACCTCACCGCGTCGCTGCCCGACACCCACATCGTCGTCACCGGCATCGAGAAGCTGGTGCCGACGCTGGAGGACTGCCACCTGATGCTGCGGCTGTTGCCGCGCTCGGCGACCGGGCAGGACATCACAGCCTATATCAGCTTCTTCACCGGCCCGAAGCGGGCGGCCGACCTGTCGGGGCCGTCGTCATTCCACGTCGTGCTGCTCGACAACGGGCGCTCCGGCATGATGGGCACCGAGTTCGAGGAGATGCTGCGGTGCATCCGCTGCGGCGCCTGCCTCAACCACTGCCCGGTCTATGCCAATATCGGCGGCCTCGCCTATGGCTCGGTCTACCCCGGTCCCATGGGCGCCGTGCTGACGCCCAGCCTCGCGGGCATCGACAAGGCCGGGCACCTGCCGAATGCCTCCAGCTTCTGCGGGCGCTGTGAGGAGGTGTGCCCCGTGCGCATCCCGCTGCCCCGCATGATGCGCCACTGGCGCGAGCGCGAGTTCGAGCGGCACCTGACGCCGCGCGGCGCGCGCTGGGGGCTGCATGCCTGGGCGGTGATCGCGGCCAGCCCGACGGTCTACCGCGCCATGCAGTGGACCGCGTCGCGCCTGCTGCGGTTGGTCGCCTGGCGCGGCTGGATCAGGCGGCTACCGCTGGCGGGCGCGGGCTGGACCAGCCAAAGGGATATGCGGGCGCCGTCGGGCGACAGCTTCCAGCGGCAATGGAGGAAACGCGGTGGCAGACGATAGCCGCGCCGAAATCCTCGGCAGGCTGCGGCAGGCGGTGTCGCGGCAGACCGCCGAACACGCGCCGCACCGGATGTTCCGCACGTGGCAGGCGCCGGGCGCGACGGACATGCAGGGCCGGTTCGTGGAACGGCTCGAGGCCGCGCGCGGCACCGTCGAGCGGGTCGACTCGCTGGCCGACGTGCCCGAGGCCGTCGCCCGCTACCTGGCCGGCCAGAACCTGCCGGCGCTCATCAACGTGGCGCCCGAACTGAGACAGCTTGTGGATTTCAGCGGCGGCGCGGTGACGATCGACGATGCGCTGCCGGTCGAGGACGGCCACGCGGTGCTGACCGGCTGCATCGCGGCGGTCGCCGAGACCGGCACCTTCGTCGCCGCGAGCGGCCCCGGCCGCGATCCCCGGCTCAACTATCTGGCCGAGACCCTGATCGTCGTGGTCGGTGCCGGCCAGATCGTCGAGGCCTATGAGGAAATCTGGAACCGGCTGCGGGTGCGGACCGGCAAGGAAGCCCCGCGCCTCGTCAGCTTCATCACCGGCCCGTCGCGCACCGCCGACATCGAGCAGACCATCGAATGGGGCGCCCATGGCCCGCGCCGCCTGCACGTGCTGATTTCGGACGAGACGCCAACATGATGAACGGGAAGACGAGCGTATGAACAAGGCGATCTGGACCGCCGCCATTCTCGCCACCGGTCTGGCCGCCGCGTCGGTCGCTCATGGTGATGTGATCATCAAGCTGAAGAACGGCGTCGAGATCAAGGTGCCGGTGAACAAGGACGACATCGCGTCGATCACCATGGAGGAGGGCGGCAAACCAGCGTCCGCAACTCCGTCCCTGTCACCGCCGGCCGTTCCCGAAACGCCCGCCAAGCCGACCGAATACACCCAGGCGCCGCCGTCGCCGGAGGAGGTCGCCAAGGCCAAGGGACCCGAGCTTCCCGGCGCGTCCGGCTTCAAGCCCGGCGCCTTCAGCAAGGACGGCGCCGCCGGCGGCGGCAGCGGCCGGATCATCCGCGTCGGCCCTGGCAAGGACTACGAAAAGCTCGGCGACGTGGCCGCCAGCCTGCAGAACGGCGACGTGGTGGAGATCGAAGGCGGCCTCTACCTCAACGACTTCGCCGAGATCGCCGCCAGCGACGTCACACTGCGCGGCGTGCACGGCAGGCCGCATTTCCGCGCCACGGTCGGTCCGCCCAACAACAAGGGCATCTGGGTATTGAGCGGCGATAATGTCAGCATCGACAACATCGAGTTCTCGGGCGCCCAGGTGCCGGATCTGAACGGCGCCGGCATCCGCTATGAGGGCGCCAAACTGGACGTGCGCAATTCCAGCTTCCACCATAACCAGAGCGGCATTCTGACCATCAACCGCCCCGACATGGTGGTGGAGATTCGCAACTCGGAATTCGCCTACCGCATCCATGCGGGCAGCGGCCAGGCCCACGGCATCTATATCGGCACCGCCAAGCGTGTGGTGGTGATGAATTCCTATTTCCACCACAACGACGTCGGCCACCACATCAAGGTGCGCGGCGCCGAGAACTGGATCCTCTACAACAAGGTCACCGACCAGAAAGGCGGCGCCAGCTATCTGGTCGAGGCGCCCAATTGCGGCTCCACCTACGTCATCGGCAACGTGCTGCAGAAGGGCGTCAAGGCCGAGAACTCCAACGCGGTTTCCTACGGCGCCGAGGGCTGCGAGGGCAAGCCGCTCGGGCTATACGTCACCAGCAACACCATGGTGAACGACCGCCACGCCGGCACGTTCGTGCTCAACCGGTCGGGAACGACGGCGTTCGTCGCCAACAACCTGCTGGTTGGTAACATCGCCCTGTCCGACGGGCCGGCCAAGGACGTGAACAACCTGATCGAATCCAGCGAGAAGTTCGTCGACCGCGCCAGGTACGACTTCCACCTGGCCGATGGCGCCGGCGCGATCGACGAGGGCGTCAAGGTCGGCAACGCGGGCAAGACCTCGCTGATGCCCGCCAACGAATACGGTTTCCCCAAGCCCATGACGGTGCGCAAGACGGTCGGCAAGCTGGACGTGGGGGCCTGCGAGTACGGCGGGAAGTAGGATTCATCCTTGCCATCAGCGTCACCCCGACAACGGTTGACGAATGTAACTTTATAACATTATAGGTAATAACATAACATATAGGCCACCAAGGGGCTCTCCGGATGCCGAAGTTCAAGCCCGTCCTGTTGGCCGGCGTCGCTGTTGCCGCGCTCGGCTACGGAGCCCGCGCGGACACCCGGCCCGTCCATGACGGCGACCACGTAGACGAGGTGATAGTCACCGCGTCGCCCCTCGGCGCCAGCCAGTTCGATGTGCTGCAGGGGACCTCGGTGATCTCCGGCGAGGACCTCGCCAAGGCGTCCGGCCTCAGCCTTGGCGACATGGTCGGCAACCTGCCGGGTGTCAGCCAGACCGGCTATACCTTCGGCGCCAGCCGGCCGGTGATCCGCGGCCTGGGCGGCGACCGCATCCGGGTGCTGATCGACGGTCTGGGCTCGTTCGACGCCTCGACCGCCAGCCCCGACCACGCGCCCTCGGTCGATACCGCCACGGCCAAGCGCATCGAGGTCGTGCGCGGGCCGGCGACGCTGCTATACGGCAACAGCGCGGCGGGCGGCGTGGTCAACGTTATCGACGGGCGCATCCCCAAGGAAATCCCCGAGAACGGCATCGAGGCGTTCGGCGCCGGCTTCTACGGCACCAATGGGAACGAGCGCACCGGCTCCGGCGGCGTCACCGTGGCGTTGGGCGAGACCGGACTGGTCGCCCATCTGGATGGCTCCTACAAGAAGACCGGCGACATGACCGTGCCCGGCTTCGCCCGAAGCGAGGCTTTGCGGGCGCTCGATCCGCAGGACGACGAGCTGCGCGGCAAGCTGCCAAACAGCAGCGTGCGCGCGGCCAGCGTCACCGGCGGCCTGTCCTGGGTCGGCGACAACGGCTTCCTCGGCGCGTCGGTCGGCCACTACGGCACCAACTACGGCATCCCGGTCAACATCGAGGAGCCGGGCGAACCGCCCGAGGTCCGCATCGCCATGCAGCAGACCCGCGTCGACGTCTCGGGCGAGCTGCGCACGCCGTTCCTGGCCTTCGATACCGCGCGCCTCCGCTTCGGTTACGGCGACTACCAGCACGCCGAGAAGGAAGGCGACGAGACCGGCACCCAATTCTTCAACAAGCAGTGGGAAGGCCGACTGGAGCTGGTGCAGAAGAAGTGGGGCAACCTGTCCGGCGCCTGGGGCATGCAGGCCAGCCACCGCGACTTCGAGGTGGTGGGCGACGAGGCGTTCGTGCCACCCAGCCTCACCGACCAGATCGGCGTGTTCTCGGTTCAGCGGCTCGACATCGGCGCGGTGGCGCTGGAGGCGGGCTTGCGGTTCGAGTCCCAGCAGCTCGAGGCCGATGGCATCGGCTACGACAGGAAATTCCAGACGATCAGCGTCTCCGGCGGCGCGTCATACACCTTCGCCGATCACTGGCTGACCGGTGTCAGCGCCTACCGCACCGAGCGGGCGCCGACCGCCGAGGAAGTGCTGGCCAACGGCCCGCACGCCGCGACCTTCACCTTCGAGCGCGGCGACCCGAGCCTGGGCAAGGAAACCGCGACCGGTGTCGAGGTGACGTTGAAGAAGTCGCAGGGGCGGTTTACTGGCTCGCTCAACGCCTATTACACCGCCTATGACGACTTCATATCCGAGCAGTTCACCGGCGAGATCGAGGACGGGCTGCGCGTCGTCCAGTTCACGCCGGTCTCGGCGCGGTTCTACGGCTTCGAGGCCGAGGCGGCGGTGGAGGTCTGGCGCGGCGCCAATGCCTCGCTGACGCTCGATGCCCAGGCCGACTACGTTCGCGCCCACGACACCACCAACGGCCGGCCGCTGCCGCGCATCCCGCCGCTGCGGCTGACCGGCGGCATCGAATATGCAGAGGACCGCTTCAGCGCCCGCGCCGAGGTGCAATGGGCCGACGGGCAGGACCGCTTCGGCGTGGCGGAACTGCCGACCGGCGGCTATACGACCCTCAACGTCAGCCTGGACTGGCATCCCTTCGTCAACCGCAGCGTGGTGCTGATGCTGGAAGGCCGCAACCTGACCGACGCGGAAATCCGCCACAGCACGTCGTTCCTGAAGGACTATCTGCCTGCGGCAGGCCGCAACATCCGCCTCGGCATCCGCGCGGCGATCTAGGCACAACCCGGCCCTCTGCTCCCTGCGCTTGCTTTTCGGCGGTCCGGCGCATAGTTGGGGCTTATGGCAGGTGACGGGAAAGTCTATCTGGTCGGCGCGGGTCCGGGCGATCCGGAGTTGATCACGCTCAAGGCGCTGCGCGTGCTGCGCGCCGCCGATGCCGTGGTCTATGACCGGCTGGTGTCCGACGAGATCCTGTCCGAGATTCCCGGGCACGCCGCCCGCATCTATGTGGGCAAGGAAGGCGGCACCCATTCGCTGCCCCAGGCCGAGATCAGCAATCTGCTGGTGACGCTGGCGCGCCAGGGCAAGACGGTGGTGCGGCTGAAGGGCGGCGACCCGTACATTTTCGGCCGCGGCGGCGAGGAAGCCATCGTGCTCGCCCGCGCCGGCGTCGAGTTTGAGGTGGTGCCCGGCGTCACCGCGGCATCCGGCGTCATGGCCGGGCTGAACCTGCCGCTGACCCATCGCGGCCTCGCCAACGGCGTGCGCTTCGTTACCGGCCAGTGCGGCAAGAACGTGCCGCTCGACCTGAACTGGAAGAGTCTCGCCGATCCCGACACCACGCTCGTCGTCTATATGGGCCTCGCCAAGCTGCCGGAGATCAGCACCGAGCTGATCAAGGCCGGCATGCCCGCCGATCAGCCGGCCATGGCCATCTCCAAGGGCACGCTCGACACCGAGACCGTCGTCGCGGGCACCATCGCGACCCTGCCCGGGCAGGTGAAGGCCGTGCGCCTCGCGCCGCCCGTGCTGATCGTCATCGGCCGCGTGGTGACGCTGATCGAGACGCTGGGGCGCGACCTGGCGCGGCAGATGCAGGAGACCCCGTGACCGGCGCGCCGATCTATCTGGAGAAGGACGGCGAACTGGCCTGGGTGGTGATCAACCGCCCCGACAAGCTGGGTGCCCTCAGCCAGGCCATGTGGGAATCGCTCCCCGGCATCGCCGCGGAAATCGAGGCTGATCCGGCGCTCAAGGTGGCCGTGGTGATGGGTATCACCGAGAAGGCGTTCAGCGCCGGCGCCGACATCTCCGAATTCGAGGGGCTCGACACCGACAGCGCCCTGCGCGACGCCAACCGCGCCGCCATCACCAACGGGCTGCGGGCGCTCACCCGCGTCTCCAAGCCGACCATCGCCATGGTGCGCGGCATCTGCATGGGCGGCGGCTGCGCCATCGCGCTGACCTGCGATATCCGTTTCGCCTCGCCCGAGGCGAAGCTCGGCATTCCGCCGGCGAGGCTCGGGCTGGCCTATACGCTCGAGGACATGAAGCAACTCGTCGACGTGGTCGGCCCGTCCCACGCCAAGAGCATGATGTTCACCGGCCGGGCCGTGCCCTCCGCCGAGGCGCTGTCGATCGGCCTGGTCAACGCGGTCCATCCGCTGGACATGATCGAGCAGGAGACGAGGGACTTCGCCGCCCAGATCGCGCGCAACTCGCAGTTTTCCGTGCGGGCGCTGAAGAAGATCATCGGCCTGATCTCAGGCGGCGCCGACGCCGAGACCGAGGAAAGCTGGAAGCTGGCAATGGACGCCTATGAGGGCGAGGACTACCGTGAAGGCGTCGCCGCGTTCCTCGGCAAGCGGCCTGCGAAGTTCACCTTCGGCTGAAGCTTGCCGGCTGCAACGGCAGCGTGGCGGCCGGGGAACCGGGGGACTGCCCGCTGGTTACCGGCCGACGTCAGTTCGATGCAGGTTTCCATGAACCAGAGTGGCACGGCCGGAGAAGAACCCAGGATCGTCATCGTCGGCGCGGGCTTTGCCGGACTCGCCTGCGCGAAGGCGCTGGGCAAGGCACGGGCGCGCGTCACCGTCATCGACCGGAACAACTATCACCTGTTCATTCCGCTGCTCTATCAGGTGGCGACCGCCGCGCTTTCGCCCGCCGACATCGCCGAACCGATCAGGAAGATCCTGCGGCGGCACGCCAATGTCGAGGTGGTCCTGGGTGAGGTGTCCGGCATCGACACGGGTGCCAGGACGGTGATGCTTGCCGACGGCAAGTCCATCCCCTATGACCGCCTGATCCTCGCCACCGGAAGTAGCTACAATTATTTCGGGCACCCGGAATGGGAGGCCGTCGCACCCGGCCTGAAGACCATCGCCAATGCCCGCGAGCTGCGCAGCCGCCTGCTGCATGCCTTCGAGCGGGCCGAATACGAAAGCGATCCGGAACGACGGCGCGCGCTGATGACGACGGTGATCGTCGGCGGCGGGCCGACGGGCGTCGAGATGGCGGGCGCCATTGCCGAGCTGGCGCGGTTCACGCTGGTACGGGACTTCCGCCACATCGACCCGGCCGCCGCGAGCATCCTGCTGGTGGAGGCAGGCCCCAGGCTGCTGGGAAGCTTCCCGCAGGAATTGGCCGAGTATGCGGGGGAACGTCTGCAGCGCCTTGGCGTCGAGGTGCTAACGGGCCGGAGCGTCGAAGCCATGGATGAGGGCACGGTGACGATCTCAGGCGAAAAACTGGCGGCCGGCACCGTGATATGGGGCGCTGGGATCAAGGCTTCGCCGGCAGGGCAGTGGCTGGGCGCGGAGTGTGACGGGGTGGGGCGCGTGCCGGTCATGCCGGACCTGTCGGTCCCGGGTTTCGAAGGCGTCTACATGATCGGTGACAGTGCGTTGCTGGATGACCCGCAAACCGGCCATCCGCTGCCCGCGTTGGCCCAGGTGGCGCAGCAGCAGGGACGGCATCTCGGCACCGCCATCGCACGCCGCCTCGCGGACGGCACTTCCCTGCCGCCCTTTCGCTTCAAGGACCGGGGCAACACCGCGATCATCGGCCGCAATGCCGCCATCTTCGATTTCGGCAAGCACCATCTCAAGGGAACGCCCGCATGGCTGCTGTGGGCGCTCGTCCACGTCTATCTGCTGGTCGGCTTCGACAAGCGCCTGCTGGTGAGTATCCAATGGCTATGGCGCTACTTCACCTATCAGCGCGGCGCGCGGCTGATCACCGGAGCTGAGCCCGCTTCCGCGGCCCCGAGGAAACCGGGTGCGTCGGCCTGATCGCGCCGAGGCGCATTTTACCTTCTGCTGGCTGTCTACTTCTTCGCCGCGGGCTTTGTGGCCGGCGCCTTGCCGGTCTCCGCCGCTGCCTTCGCCCGCGCCCGGAAGTCCACCTTGATGTCGGGCAGCTTGGCATCGACCCGCTTGATCACCTCGTCGGTGGCGTCATAGCCCGAGCCGGGGCGGATGTAGAGGATCGCGGCGCCGTCGACGAAGCGGGTGATGCCGCGTTCCTGGCGGATCTGATCGCCGACCGACGTGGCGGCGGCGTTGAACTGCTCGATGGCCTTCTCGCCGGCCTTGTTCATCTCGTCCTGGACGCTGGTGAGCACGCCGTCGATCTGCGCCTTGATGCCGTCGTACCGCTCGACGGCCTTCTGGTATTCGTCCGGGTCCATGGTGTCCCTGGCCAGCTTGACCGGCTCGAATTCCTTGTCGAGCTTGTCGAGCGCCATGTTGTAGGCGGCGGCCTCGACGTCGCGGCGCCTGGCGATCTGGTCGAACACGCTCTTCATGGCGGCCGCTTCGGTGGCCAGCCTCTCGCCGTCCATCACCAGGAAGCCCGCTGTCGCCGGCGCGGCTGCCGCCGCGGGCGGGGTTTCGGCGTAGGCGGCGATCGGCAGCACGAGCACGGTTGCGAGGATGAGCGAGCGGATCATTGGCTCGCTCCTTGCGCCGGCAGGTCCACCGTCGGCACCTCGGCGTTGAGGAAGGTGCCGATCAGGCCGGTGATGTCGTTGGCACCGGGCGCGGCCAGCTTGTCGGCGACCAGCCCGTCATAGGCCTTCCTCTCCATCACCAGGTCGAGCGACATGCCGTCCGCGACGCGCTTGATAATGGCCTGCAGACTGGATTGCAGGCTGTCCATGGCGGCCTGGCCGCGGGCGTCGATGGCGTCGAGCGCCTTCTTCTCGTCCTCGGCCGCCTGGGCGATGCGCTGCTCCAGCGACGACTGGCGCTCTTGGCGCTCCTCGGCCGAGAGGTTGGCGGAATCGACCCGCAGCGCCCGCAGCTCCTCCTGCAGCGATTCGTATTTGTATTTGAGGTTCTGGCGGTACGTCGCCTTGGCGGCCTCCACCTTCTTTTGCAGATCGTTCGTGACCAGGGACTTCCGGCTCAGCGCTTCCAGATCGACAACGGCGATCCTGGGTGGTGGGAGCGTTTCCGCCACGGTGGGTGCGGCGCTGGCCAGGACGACAAGCAGGAAGGCGCTAACGAGTGTTTTCATGCGGCACGTCTATAGGCAGGAGCGCCCGCGCGGTAAAGCCGGTCATCGGATTGTCACGGAAAATTCACGGAGTGGACACCGCTTCCGGCGTCGGGGCGGCCAGGAACGCCTCGACCCGCTGCGCCACGTTCCGGCGGATGTTCATATAGAACAGGTTGTAGTCGTAGATGTGGTAGTTGCCGCCCGGCAGCACGAAGCCGCTATAGCCCTTGCCGTCCGGCGGCGAGGCATAGAGCACGCCGGCCTTGCAGTGAGCGCCGGTGATGCGCGGGTCCGGCGCGCCCGGCGGCTCATCGGCGGTCGGCAGCGCGCCCAGGTTCAGGGTCGCGGGCGCGGCGCCCTCCGAAATGTCCCACCGCAGCGGGTTGACGCACAGCAGTTTCTTGCCGCGGTTGGCCTCGTAGACCCCGTCATAGCGGAAGCCCACATTGTCGAACAGGCCGGCGGGATCGGCGTCCTTCACGGCGAAGCTGTTCCAGCTTGCCAGGCAGCCGGTTTGCGTGGGCGCCGCGCACGGCTTGATGTCCTTGTAGACCCGGGTGAACAGGTCCATGGGCAGGGCGAAGCCGACGGCGTAGGCGGCGACCATCCGCGCGGCGAGCGGCGTGCCGTCGACCTCGTCGCGCAGCAGGGCGGACAGGTGCCGGCTGGCCTGGCTGTGCGCGGCCAGGATGAACGGCCGGCCCTTGTTGTGATTTTCCATGTAGTAGCGGAAGGCGCGGCGCACGTCCTCGTAGGCCAGGTCCAGCGCCTTGTCGCCGTCGTCCCGGTTGTTCGGGAAGAACGCGCCGAGCGTCGCCTGCCGGTAGAGCGGCGCGTAGACCCTGGCCGAGCCGTTGAACGCGCTGGCCTGGTACTTCAGCACGAAGCCGTCGAGACGCGCGCGCGCATCCGCGTCGTCGATCGGCGCATTCCAGCCGGCGCGGTTGTAGTAGGTGGTGGGCGCGATGAAGAACACGTCGGCCTGGGCCGTCGCCTGGTTGTCGGCGGCGGCCGGCGTCTTCGGCACCTGGTCGGCGGCGTCCTGTTTGGTGGGCAGCGCCGCCCATGACGCCGGATCGGCGTAGTCGGGCTCGGGCGGCGGTATCGTCGCGGCGAACGGATCGTCCGGCGTCATGGCCCAGTAGCTCAGTTCGTCCCTGAACGTGGCCAGCAGGATGCCGGCGATGACGACGAGAACCACCAGCCCGGCGACGATATAGAGGAATTTCCTGGCCACGCGCGCCTCAGTCGTTGTCCCAGATCGGTTTGCCGCTGCCGGGCAGGCCCAGACGGTGCCACTTGTCGGTGACGGTTGCGATCACGTCGTTGCTCATCCGGATCTTGCGGCCCCATTCCCGCTTCGTCTCGGGCGGCCACTTGTTGGTGGCGTCGAGGCCGATCTTGCTTCCCAGGCTCTCCTCGGGCGAGGCGAAGTCCAGATAGTCGATGGGCGTGTTCTCGATCAGGGTGATGTCGCGGGCCGGGTCCATGCGGGTCGAGATCGCCCACATCACGTCCTTCCAGTTCCGCGCGTCGATGTCGTCGTCCACCACGATCACCCACTTGGTGTACATGAACTGGCGCAGATAGGACCAGACCCCGAGCATGACACGCTTGGCGTGGCCGGGGTAGGCCTTGCGCATGGACACCACGGCGATGCGGTACGAGCAGCCTTCCGGCGGCAGCCAGAAATCGGTGATCTCGGGAAATTGCTGGCGCAGCAAGGGGATGAACACCTCGTTCAGCGCCTCGCCGAGCACGCTCGGCTCGTCCGGCGGCCTTCCGGTGAAGGTGGACAGGTAGATCGGGTCGCGCCGCATGGTGATCGCCGACACGGTGAACACCGGGAATTTCTCGACCGAGTTGTAGTAGCCGGTGTGGTCGCCATACGGGCCTTCCTCGGCGTAGTCGGTCAGCGACACATGGCCTTCCAGCACGATCTCGGCCTCGGCCGGCACCTTCAGCGGCACGGTCTTGCAGTCGACCAGCTCAACCTTCCTGCCGCGCAGCAGTCCCGCGAACTGGTATTCGGACAGGGTGTCCGGCACCGGCGTCACCGCGGCCAGGATGGTCCCCGGATCGGCGCCGATCACCACGGCCGCGGGCAGCGGCTCGGACTTTTCCTGCATCCAGCGCTGGTGATGCTGCGCGCCGCCCCGGTGCTTCAGCCACCGCATGATGGTGGTGTTCTTACCCGTCACCTGCATGCGGTAGATGCCCAGGTTGAAGTCGTCTTCCTTGCGCTTGCCCGGCCCCTTGGTGACCACAAGCGGCCAGGTGATCAGCGGCGCCGGCTCGCCAGGCCAGCAGGTCTGGACGGGCAGGGTGGACAGGTCGATATCGCCGCCCCGCAGCACCACCTGATGCACCGGCGCGCTGGACGTGGTCTTGGGCTTCATCGCCATCACGGTGCGCAGCAGCGGCAGCATGTCGAGCGCCTCGCGCCAGCCGCCCGGCGGCTCGGGCTGGCGCAGGAAGGCCAGCGTCTCGCCCACCTCGCGCAGTTCCTCGGGCTTGCGGTCCATGCCCATGGCCACCCGCTCGACGGTGCCGAACAGATTGACCAGCACCGGCATGGCGCTTGGCGTGCCGTCCGCCTTCACCGCGTTTTCGAACAGCACGGCGGGACCGCCCTCGGCCAGCAGCCTTGTCTGGATTTCGGTCATCTCCAGCACGGTCGAGACCGGCTCCTTCACCCGCACCAGCAGGTTGCGGCTTTCGAGGGTCGCCATGAAGTCGCGCAGCGAGGAATAGGGCATGTCTTATCCGAGTTGGCCGGCAATGATGGCAGCAAAGACGATCCAGCCAAAGCTGATGTTGGACTTGAATACCGTCAGGCAGTTGGTCGGGTCGTCGATATCGAGGCGGACGATCTGCCACACGAAGTGCGCCACCGCGACCGCGAGCCCGAGGTAGAAAAGCAGTTCCAGGCCGCAGAGGAATCCGGCGATTGCCCAGAACCCGAGCGCGGCGGCGTAGATGATCCCGAGGAACGGTTTGGTCCGGGCGCCCAACGCCAGCGCCGATGATTTGACGCCCGCCGCCGTGTCGTCGGCCCGGTCCATGTGGGCGTAGATGGTGTCGTAGCCCAGCGTCCAGCAGATGCAGCCCAGATAGAGCAGCAGTGCCGGCCAGCCCGGATACTGGCCGGTCACCGCCGGCCAGCCCAGCAGCGCGCCCCAGTTGAAGACGATGCCGAGAACCGCCTGCGGCCAGTTGGTGACGCGCTTGGCCAGCGGATAGAGCACGATCAGCGGCAGCGACAGCACTGCGACGATAATGGTCCGCGGCGTGAACGACAGCAGGATCGCCAGCCCGATCAGCCCCAGCACGATCACCAGCGCGACCGCGGCGCGCACGCCGATCGCGCCGCTGGCGATGGGACGGCCGGCGGTGCGCGCGACCCTGGCGTCGATGTCCCGGTCCCAGATGTCGTTGACCGCGCAGCCTGCGCCGCGCATCACCAGCGCGCCGGCGGCGAACGCCAGCAGGATCAGGAGGATTTCCGGCGACCAGGGCCGCATGCCGGTGTCGGTGACGGCCAGCATGGTGCTCCACCAGCAGGGCCACAGCAGCAGCCAGGCGCCCACCGGCCGGTCGAGCCGCATCAGCCGCGCCCAGGGCCGTAGCGGTCCGGGCAGCCAGCGGTCGACCCAGCCGCCGGGAACGGCGTCGCCAGGAACCGCGTCGCCAGGGCGCGAGGGGGTCGGCTCCATCAGGGCAGCTTCCGCTTGGTCATCGAAGTGTGTTAGCGCTATCGCCGTTCAGGAGCAACCGCCCGTCATGGCCTATGATCACTCGAAAATCCGCCTGTTCGTCGACGCGCCGCTGATGCCGGGCGCGGCCGTCGATCTGGCCGCCGGCCATGTCCACTACATGCGCGCGGTGATGCGCCAGCGCGAGGGCGACCGCTTCCACATCTTCAACGGACGCGACGGCGAATGGGTCGCCGAGCTGACCGCGCTGGGCAAGAAGGCCGGTGCCGCCCGTCTTCATGGCCGTATCCGCGAGCAGACATCGGTGCCCGACCTCTGGCTCGCCTTCGCGCCGATCAAGGGCGCGCGGCTCGACTTCGTGGTGCAAAAGGCGACCGAGCTGGGCGTCGCCGTCCTCCAGCCGGTGCTGACCGAGCGCACGGTGGTCCGCAACCTCAACCTGGAGCGGCTTCGCGCCAACGCCGTCGAGGCCGCCGAGCAGTGCGAATGCCTGGGCGTGCCGGAGATCCGCGAGCCCCGGACCCTGCGCGACCTGCTGGGCGGCTGGCCCGCCGGGCGCGGCCTGATCTTCTGCGACGAAGGCGGCGACCGGCCCGCGCTCGAAGCCTTGGGCTCCGTGAAGGGGCAGGGCAGTGCCTGGGGCATCCTGACCGGCCCGGAAGGCGGCTTTTCCGACGCCGAGCGCGCGCTGATCCATGCGCAAAAGCATGCGCTGCCGATCAGCCTGGGGCCACGGATCATGCGCGCCGACACCGCCGCGGTCGCCGCGCTGGCGCTGTTTCAGGCCACGCTGGGCGACTGGAGCACGCGCGCCGTGCACCGGTCGGCGTGATTGGCTCTTGAAAGCTGCTCCGGCAGCCGTTACTTGGCGGTACTCAAACGGGGTGGAGCCTAAGTCATGGCCGGCGTACCGGGCCAAGCCAACCAGACGCTGATCGAGTCCAAGACGCAACTCGTCGACTACATCGAGAGCGGCAACAAGCCCAAGGAATACTGGCGCGTCGGCACCGAACACGAGAAGTTCGGCTTCCGCTGGGCGGACAAGCAGGCGCTGCCCTATGACGGGCCGGCGGGCATCCGGGCGGTCCTCAATGGCATGAAGCGGTTCGGCTGGGAGCCGGTCTCGGAAGGCGACAACGTCATCGCCCTGAAGCAGGACGGCGCGTCGATCACCCTGGAGCCTGGCGGCCAGTTCGAGCTGTCGGGCGCGCCGCTCGAGAGCATCTGGCAGACCTGCGACGAGGTGAACACCCACCTGAGCCAGGTGCAGGAAGTATCCCGTGAACTCGGCATCGGCTTCATCGGTCTGGGCATGACGCCCAACATGGCCCGCGACGACATGCCGATGATGCCGAAGGGCCGCTATCAGATCATGCGACGCTACATGCCGACGGTCGGCACCATGGGCCTCGACATGATGTTCCGCACCTGCACGGTGCAGGCGAACCTGGACTATTCGTCCGAAGCCGACATGGTGAAGAAGTTCCGGGTGTCGCTGGCGCTGCAGCCGGTGGCGACGGCGCTGTTCGCCAACTCGCCCTTCATGGATGGCAAGCCCAACGGCTACCTGTCCTATCGCAGCCATATCTGGGAAGACACCGACCCGGACCGCTGCGGCGTGCTGCCCTTCGTGTTCGAGGACGGCATGGGTTTCGAGCGCTACGTCGACTACGTGCTCGACGTGCCGATGTACTTCATCTACCGCGACGGGGAGTACATCGACGCCTCCGGGCAATCCTTCCGCGACTACATGAAGGGCACGCTGCCGGCGCGCCCGGGCCAGCTGCCGACCCTGCAGGATTGGGCGGACCACACCACCACGGCGTTCCCCGAGGTGCGGTTGAAGAAGTATCTGGAGATGCGCGGCGCCGACACCGGGCCGTGGAACCGCATCTGCGCCCTGCCTGCGTTCTGGACGGGTCTGCTGTACGACGCCACCGCGCTGGACGCGGCCTGGGACCTGGTCAAGGACTTCACGGTCGAGGAGCTGCACGCGCTCCGCAACGGCGTGCCCCGTCACGCCTTCAAGCTGCCGTTCCGCAACGGCACGGTGCTCGATGTGGCCCGTCAGGCGTTGCAGATCTCCGCCCATGGTCTGGCCCGCCGCGCCCGACGCAACGAGGCGGGCGAGGACGAGACGATGTTCCTGGCACCGTTGATGGAACTGGTCGAGGCGGGAGAGACGCCGGCCGAGCGGAAACTGGCGCTGTACCACGGCGAGTGGGGCGGCAACGTCGATCCGGTATTCCGCGAGTTTGCCTACTGATTCGGGTTGTTTTTTGCCCCGACGGCAAAATGATGCAGCGCAACAACGCGCGCTGCGCTACCGTTGGTGAATGAGCAAAATCACCGACACCACCGATGACCCGCTGCGCACCGTCGAGTTCGCTCCGGTTGACACGCTGCTGCGCGACGATGTGAAGTTGCTCGGCACGTTGGTCGGCGAGATCCTTGCCGAGCAACGCGGGGCGGGATTCCTGGCCGAAGTCGAGCGCCTGCGCCGGGCGGCCATCCGGCGCCGCGAGAACGACCAGCCGGTGACCGAGCTGGCCAGCGCGCTCGCCGGCCACGAGCTGCAGACCGCCAGCGATCTGGGGCGGGCTTTCTCGACCTATTTCCAGGCGGTCAATCTGGCCGAGCGGGTGCACCGCATCCGCCGTCGTCGCGACCACGAACGCGCCGAGCATGGCGCCCAGCCCGGTGGCCTGCACGATGTGGTCGGCGCGTTGGCGGCGCAAGGGGTGCAGGCGTCCGAGCTGGCCGAGCTGCTGCCGCGTCTGCGCATCGAACCGGTGTTCACGGCCCACCCCACCGAGGCGGTGCGGCGCGTGCTGCTGCACAAGGAGCGCCAGATCGTCCGCAGTCTGGTCAACGACATCGACCGCAACCGCACCCCGGCGGAGCGACGCGCGGATCACGGCCGCATCCGCATGGCCCTGACCGCCAGCTGGCAGACCGTCGAGGCGCCGGCGGCCAAGCCCAGCGTCGCCGATGAGTTCGAGCATGTCGGGTTCTATCTGTCCGAAGTGCTGTACCGGGTGATCCCGGTGTTCTTCGAGACCTTCGAAGCCGCGTTGCGCCAGCACTATGGCGCGGATCTGACGCTGCCCGACGTGCTGGGCTTCGGCAGCTGGGTCGGCGGCGACATGGACGGC
>JBKJNE010000110.1:0-2898 GCA_046596015.1 Alphaproteobacteria bacterium | reverse complement strand
GACGAAGTTGGGTGTGCCCTCGATGCCGAGCTTGCCGGCGAGCTCGTGGTTGTCGGCGATGACCTGGTCGATCGCCTCGTCCTTCATGTCCTGCTTGAGCCGGGCCACGTCGAGGCCGACCTGGCCGGCGACCCGGTACAGCACCTCGTCGGACAGCGGCTCCTCCAGCCCCATCAGCGCCATGTGGAACGCCACATACTTGCCCTGCCGGGCCGAGGCGATGGCGGCGCGCGCGGCGGTGATCGATTGCGGGCCCAGCACCGGATATTCCTTGAACACCACGCGCACGTTGGGGTCTTCCTTCAGCAGCCTGGCCATGCTGGGCTGGGCCAGCCGGCAATAGCCGCAGCGGTAGTCGAAGAACTCGACCACGGTCACGTCGCCGTCGGGATTACCCGCCACCATGGCGCCGTCGCTGCCGAGCACGTCGACCTTGTTGGCGATGATCTTCTTCTCGGCCTCGATCGCGGCTTGGCGGTCATTCACCGCCTGCAGCCTGTCGATCATCTCCTGCAGCACCCTGGGATTGTTCTTCAGATAGTCGCGGACGATCTGCTCGACCTGCGCCCTGTCCCGCTCGGACAGGGCAAACGCCGGATGCGCGGCCGGTATGCCGCACAGGATGACCAGCGCCACGCAGAGCGCCTTCAGCAGTCGGTTCATTGTCATCCTCCGGCCTTGTCGTTCCTGCCGCCGTCGTCAGGCGACTCTTCGGGGTCTTCCTCCTGCGGCGGCTCCTTGCCGCGCCGGCGGTAGGTGTCCTCGACGGCCGACCGCGCGATCATATAGAGGTCCTGTGCGCGGAACCATTCCGGCGATTGCGGCTTCAGCTTGTCGACGGCGATCTTGGCCTGGCGCGCCGCGCTCGGCGCTTCGCCCGAAACCGTGTAGCGCTCGGCGGCCGCCAGCGCGGCCATGGCGACGTCCTCCTTGATGGTGTAGGCGAGGGCGAGCTGGTGCCAGGCGAAGCCGTTGTCGTTTTCCAGCCGGGTGGCCAAGGCCAGGTTCTCGATGGCCTCGTCGGCGCGCGCCTTGTCTTCCTTCGACAGCAGCGACTGGGCGAGCGATACCCGCAGCAGCGGCTCGTAGGGCGCGGCGGCGACGACGGCGCGGTAGGGCTCGATCGACTCCTCGATCCTGCCGCTCTCGAACAGGATCTGCGCCTTCAGCTCCAGGTAGTAGGGATCGTGCGGTTTCTCGGCCAGCAGCGAGTCCATTTCCGCCATGGCCTGGGTCTCGAGCGCCTGCCGGTGATAGGCGACGGCGCGGGCATAGCGGGCATAGGTGCTGTTGTCGCCGAGCGGATAGGTCTGGAACACGATGGTCGGGTGCTCGAGGAAGCCGATCAGCTTGGCCTTGATCCGCTTCAGCCGCTCGACGTCCTCGGGCCTGGCCGGCGTGTTCCAGTAGGGACTTTTCTCGGCGTCGCCGCGCAGCCGGTCGATGCGGTCCTGGGTCATCGGGTGCGAGCGCACATACGGGTCCTTGTTCTCCGTCATCAGCGACTCCTGGTCGCCGAGATATTCGAAGAAGCTGATCAGGCCGCTGGCCGACTGGCCCGACGACGTCAGGAAGCCCAGGCCGGCCTGGTCGGCGGCGGATTCCTGGGTGCGGGTATAGATCAGGAACGAGCGGGTGGCGAACTCGCCGCCGCTGCCCAGGATCGCCGCGCCGGCCGCCGGCGCGCCCGCCGCCATGGCGGCGGCGCCCAGCACCAGGCTGAGGATCGAGATGGTCGAAGCGCCCTTCAGGCCGTCCTGGAAACGGGCCAGGTGGCCACCGGTGATGTGGCCGGTCTCGTGCGCCAGCACGCCGATCACCTGCAGCGGATCCTCGGCCACCTTGAGCATGCCGGTGAACACGAAGATGCGCTGGCCGGCGGCGACGAAGGCGTTGATCGAGTTGTCGTTGACCAGGTGCACGCGCACCACGTCGGGATCGAGACCCGCCGCGCGCCAGATCGGTGTCGCGTAGATCTTGATGTCGCGCTCGATCTCCGCGTCCCGGATGATCGAAATCTGCTGGGCATGCGCCGGCGCGATGGCCGAGACGACGATCAGCAGGGCGCAGAGCGCGGTCTGGAAGGCGTGCCGCATCGTGCCTCGTGAAACCATTGAGACAAAAGTAGGTGCGCGGTGACCAATGGTCAACGCGCGCAGCCTGCCAATCGGCGACGATGTCAGCCGCGGTTCCACCATCCCTGGCGGCGCGGCCGCTTCGGCTCGTCCGCCGGTCCGGCATCGGCCGTCGCGGGTTCCGGCTCGGGTGCGGGTGCGTCCGCCATGGCGTCGGCCACGAAGGGCTCGGGCTGGTATTCGGCGGGCTGATCGACGGTGTGCGCCGGCGGCGGCGCTTCGTAGGGCTCGCTCCATTCGGCCTGGCCGGGCGGCGACGGCTCCTCGGCGTAGGCCGGGTAGTCCGGCTGGGGCGCGTCGGGCGCATAGGGTTCGGCCGGCTCGGATTCCGGCTCGCCATCGTCGTCGGCTTCCCACTCGCCCTCGGCCTCGCCAGTCTCGCCGTCGGTGCCGGCCGCATTCTGCACAATATTCTCGTCGCCGCGCTGCTTGCGCCGGCGGCGTCCGCCGCGGCGTCCCCGGCGGCGCTTGGCGCGCTGTTCCTCGCTGACATCGCCACCCTCGCCATCCTGGGCGCTCCCGGAGGCTTCGGCGGGCTGGTCCGCGGCGCCATCATCGGCGTCGGCGGCATCGTCCTCCGGCGCGGCGGCCTGAACCGGCGGCGGAGTCTCGCCCCTCGGGCGGTCACGGTCGCGGCCCCGGCCGCGGCGGCGGCCCCGGCCCTCGCGGCGCGGCCCATCGTCGCGATCTTCCGGCTCGCGGCTTTCCGGCTCGCGGGCTTCGGCTTCGCCGGCCTCGTCCTCGTCCTCGTCCTCGGCGTATT
>JBKJNE010000432.1:0-4384 GCA_046596015.1 Alphaproteobacteria bacterium | reverse complement strand
CTATGGCCGCGATCGTCATGGTCTGCGGCGCCGCGGCCGCCGACTCGATGGGCCAGTCCGAGAATGCCGTCGACCGGCCCGGCGGCGACTATCACAGCTACAATTCGGGCGGCAACTCGCAGTGTTCCACCTCGTGCGGCACCATCGCCCGGTGCAAGGCTTACACCTATGTGCCGGCGACCGGCATCTGCTGGCTGAAGGAAACGGTGCCGCCGCGCATCGCCAATGGCTGCTGCACCTCAGGCGTCAAGCTGATGGGTGCCATGGAGATGGGCATCGACCGTCCCGGCTCGGACATCCGTCCCGGCTTCGATGTCGCCACCGCGTCTTCCTGCGAACGGTCGTGCCGCCTCGACGCCGCCTGCAAGGCCTATACCTTCGTCAAGCCCGGCATACAGAGCGCCAGCGCCAGGTGTTGGTTGAAGAACGCCAAGCCGGCCAAGGTCGGCAATCCGTGCTGCGTCTCGGGCGTGCGGATCGTCGACCAGCCGGCGCGCCGGAATGACCTGCCGGCGACGCGGATCGACTGAACGCGCCACCTACTCGCGGAAATATTCCCGGTCGCCTGTGAGCGTCTCGGCCATGCCGTCGATGGCCCGCATCACATGGTCGGCCTGGGCGCCGAACAGGCTGTCGACCGGCGTCCGCCGCCGGATGCGGGAGAGCTCGTCCCTGCCGTGGCGCAGGCCGGCCAGGAGCTGCTGGATTTCGTCTTCGCCGATGGTCTGTTTGCCGTACATGGTCGCGACTCGTTTGTTCCTGATTTGTTCATGTTCGCCGCGCCGCGCTGAGGAGTCAACCGGCAACGGTGTCAGTTCATGACGAACAGCGCGCCATTGAGCAGCGAGGCGAAGGCCACCCAGGCGGCATAGGGCGCGAACAGCCAGGACGCGACCCTGTCCCGGCTCCGGGCGGCCACAATGAACGCGATGATCACGGCGAGCAGCAGCAGGATGACGACGAGGGCCGGTCCGATCGCATGGGCGGCGAAGAACACCGGCGACCACGCGAAGTTGAGCGCAAGCTGAACCCACCACAACGCTAAGATCCGCCGGGAGCCGTCGCCACGCCAGACCCGCCAGCCCGCGATGGCGATGAGTACATAGAGGCAGGTCCAGACCGGGGCGAACAGCCATGAGGGCGGGTTGAACACGGGCTTGACGAGCCCCGCGTACCAGTCATCAGGTCCGGTTGCCATGCCGATGGCCGCGCCGCCGCCGACCACGAGCAGGAGAAAAAACGCCAGCGAAACAAATCGGTTCATGTCGCAACCCCTCCCCGGTCTCGATTTACCATCCGGCAACGTCAGCAGGATACCCGTGTTCCCTCAAATCGTGTCATCCGAACCCGAATCCGTTGTTCGCTTGTGCAAACAGTTGGCGTCGCCGCGCGATTCGAATTAGCATAAAATTTGGAATCACTCATTTTGGGTGCATCACCGAGCCCGCATGGTTCGGTGACAAGGGCCTTGGGGGCACTTGGTACATGACGGTCTGGACTCGTCCAGAGGCTGTGGCCTATGGGGCTGATCTGGCATTCGAGAGCCTGGTCGGCGAGAAGCTGCGTGAGCTCGGCTGGGCGTGCGAGGTTCTCCGGACGTCGGACCAGTTCGGATCGGACATCATCTGCAAGCACCGGGACAAGAAGGCGGTGGTCCAGTGCGCGCCCGGCGCCAGGATCGACATCGGCGACCTCCAACATGCGGCGGCCGTGAAGGCCTATCATTCGGCCGACCTGGCGCTGATCGTCCACAACGGCGCGCCTTCGGAACGCGTCGCGACCCTGGCCGACGAGATGGGCGTCGCCCTCGCGCATACCGACGAACTGGTCGTGGCCGGCGCGTATGACCGCTCCGACTACGGCGTCAGGCTGCGCCTCGAGCGCGAGTTGATGCTGGAGCAGGAAAAGCAGTCCCGCCAGGAGACCGAGAACAGGCTGACGCTGATGGCCTATTACGAGGCGGTCGGCAAATATGAGCGCGACAGCAAGGCCTGGCAGGCCGCGCGCCGTCGCCATCCCTGGGTGAAGGGTATGGGCGCGGCGTCGATCGCGCCGCCCTTCCTGCTCCTCGGCACGGACTATTTCATCTTCTTCCTGCTGCTGTCGCTGGGGCTGGCGGTCTATGCGCTGTTCTTTACCGCTCCCGGCTCCGAACCGGTTGCGCCCGCCCCGCTCGAAGGCCTCACGCCCAGCGAGGTGCTTCCCGAACGAACCGCCGCCAGGTCCTTCCCGGCCCGCCCGTCCATGCGCGAAAGGGTCGACCGCTCGGGGGTGCCGGCACCGGCAGCGCTGGTCCGGCCCGGGCGGCGGCAGCACATGCCCGCCGGCGAGCCGAAGTCCATCGTCAAGTGCCCCAAGTGCCACACCAAGATGCGGCTGCCGCGCGGCAAGCGCCTGTGGGCCAACTGCCCGGGCTGCAAGAACAAGTTCCGCGCCGATACCTGAAGCCTAGTCGGGATCGCCCGGGGGCAGCTTGCGGAGGATGAGTTGCCAGTAGACGGCGACCAGGTCGTAACGGCCGCGCCTTTCGTTCAGAAGCCGGTTGATGGCCGGCGCCGGGCAGTCGGCCTTGCCGTCATAGGGCGACATCAGATAGTCGTCGAAGATCATGATGCCGCCGGGCTTGAGCGCGTCGAACCCTGCGAATGCATCGCCCACAACGTCGGCAAACCGGTGCGACCCATCCACATAGACCAGATCGAAGCGCGCCCCGGCCGGCCTTGCGGCGAAGAACGCCGCGGATGTCCCGCGGAATTTGGTGACCCGGCCGACATGCCCGGCGGTATTCGCGTCGAAGCGCGCTTCGCATGAAGCTTTCCCGGTTTCAGCATGCACCGGCCCACCGTGCCAGGTATCGACGCAGGTCAACCGGGAATCCGGCCAGTTGGAAAGCATGAACAGAGCCGACATGCCCTCCCAGCTGCCGATCTCGAGGATTTCGGCGGAGGCCGGCAGCGGATGGCGGTCGAACACCGCCAGCCAGTCGCACAGGCGGGAGACGAACCAGTCGGTCGAGAAGTCATGGCCGCGCGCCATGTTCTCGAAGGCGGTCCTGCGGGACCGGTAGCGCCACCTGATGCCCGGAGCCCGCATCCGTGTCGTCACCAGGGCCGGGTAGACCGGCCATGGCGCGGAGGTGCGCCAGAGATGGCGCAGCGACTTCACGACAAACCGCAGATCCATCTCATCGCCCCGCTTGCACGAAGATGCGTCAATCCCCCAATCCGCCCCGGGGTTCCGTCAACTCATCATGACGGCGGTGGCCGCGACAATCCAGCGGGAGGTACGTCGTCGCCGTGCGAACGGCGTTGATGGCGTGTTCCTTGCATATGACTATTGACGACCAGTGGCCAATGGGGGCTTGGGTGGACGACGACCAGCAAGACTACCGGTCCCTGTTCGACAACGCCGTCGAAGGAATGTACCGAACGTCGCCCGACGGCCGCTACCTCGCGGCGAACGACGCGCTGGCGCGCATTTACGGCTACGAGTCCGCCGAGGCGCTGATGTCCGAGTTGACCGACATCGCCGGCTCGCTGTACGTAAACTCCCGTGATCGCGACAGATTTCGTGCCGCGCTCAAGGGCACCAACGCGGTGCACGACTTCGTCGCGCGGGTCTACCGCAAGGACGGCAGCCAGATCTGGATCAGCGAAAACGCCCGTTCGGTGCTCGCCGGGGACGGCACGCTGAAGTGGTACGAGGGCTTCGTCCAGGACATCACCGAGCGGGTCAAGGCCGACGAAAGGCTGCGCCTGGCGGCCAGCGTGTTCGACACCGCAGCCGAGGCGATCATGGTGCTGAATGACGAATTTTGCGTCACCGCCATCAATCCCGCCTATTCCACGATCACCGGATACACCGCGCGGGACATCATCGGCGGCCTGCCGCCCTTCCTGGAATGGGGCCAGCCGGACCCTGAGTACCCGCGCATCGGCATGGCTGCCCTGCGCAAGCGGATCGACGGCAGCGGCCGTTGGACCGGCGAGCAGTGGAACCGCAGGAAGGGCGGCGAACGCTATGCCGAGCATCTGTCCGTCGTGCCCATTCCCGGCGGCAACGGCCAGGCCGGCCGCTACCTTGTAGTGTTCAGCGACGTCACACAGCGCAAGCTGGACGAGGAGCGCATCCGCTATCAGGCCAGCTACGACCAGCTCACCGGCCTGCCGAACCGCGCCTTGTTCATGGACCTGCTGGCCAAGGCGCTGGCCCAGGCCGAACGTGAAGGCGAGATGGTGGGCCTGATGTTCGTCGACCTGGACGGCTTCAAGCTGGTCAATGACACCATGGGCCACGACATGGGCGACCTGCTGCTGCAGGAGGTCGCGGTAAGGCTGAAGCGCTGCATGCGCTCGTCGGACACGGTGGCGCGCCTCGGCGGCGA
>JBKJNE010000308.1:0-4565 GCA_046596015.1 Alphaproteobacteria bacterium | reverse complement strand
CCGAACCGGACACGGTGGCGCGCCAGCTCATCGAGCGGGCGAAGCACCCGAAGGTCGTCGGCATCGGCGAAACCGGTCTCGACTATTTCTACGAGCACAGCCCGCGCGACATCCAGCAGCATGTGTTCCGCGAGCACATCAAGGCGGCGCGCGAGACCGGCCTGCCGCTGATCGTCCATACGCGGGACGCCGACGACGACACGACCCGCATCCTGGCCGAGGAAATGGGGCAGGGCGCCTATCCCGGCCTGATCCACTGCTTCAGCTCCAGCCGCGAACTGGCGGAGAAATCGGTGGAACTGGGCCTGTACATCTCGATTTCCGGCATCGCCACCTTCAAGAAGGCCGAGGCGCTGCGCGACACCATCCGCGCGCTGCCGCTCGACCGGCTGCTGGTGGAGACGGATTCGCCCTACCTGGCGCCGATCCCGTTCCGCGGCAAGGACAACGAGCCGTCCTTCGTGGTGCACACGGCGAACATTGTCGCCGGGCTGAAAGACCTGTCGCCGGAAGCGTTTGCGGCGCGAACCACCGAGAATTTCCTGCGGCTGTTCACCAAGGTGCCTCGACCCGGAGTCGTGGGGCCGTGAGGATCACCGTGCTGGGCTGCGGCACCTCGGGCGGCGTGCCGCGCATCGGCAACCATTGGGGCGCGTGCGATCCGGACAATCCGAAGAACCGGCGGCGGCGCGTGTCGATCGCGGTGGAGCAGGGCGCCACGCGCCTGATCGTCGACACCTCGCCCGACCTGCGCGAGCAGTGCCTTTCAGCCCATATCAACAGGTTGGATGGCGTGCTTTACACCCACGACCACGCCGACCACACCCACGGAATCGACGATCTGCGCGGCCTGTCCTGGGCCATGGGCGGTCGGATTCCGGTCTATGGCGACCAGGCCACGCTCGATACGCTGATGCAGCGGTTCGACTATGTGTTCGTCTCCCAGCACGGCTATCCGGCGATCTGCGAGCAACGCCTGATCGACGGACCGTTCCAGGTGGGCGAGATTCCGGTGACGCCGTTCGAGCAGGCCCACGGCGACATCAAGTCCATCGGCTACCGCTTTGGAAAAGCCGCGTATTCCACCGACCTGAACGGCCTCGACGAAGCCGCGTTCGAGGCGCTCGACGGCATCGAACTGTGGATCGTCGACGCGCTGCGCTACGAGCCGCATCCGACGCACGCGCATCTCGACAGAACCCTGGGCTGGATCGAGCGCGTGAAGCCGAAACGCGCCGTGCTGACCCATATGACCTGGGACATGGACTACCAGACGCTGAAGCGCCAGCTGCCGGCCGGCATCGAGCCGGCCTATGACGGCATGGTGCTCGAACTCTGAGCGGCCGCGAAGGCGGGCGACCGGTTTCGCGCTTGCCGTCCTCAGCGATAACGCAATCGGAGGGACCATAAGCCTTTGGCGGCATTAACTAATCAATTATTTAACATAATATATATTATGCGATTTATGGATTGAGGGTCGAGAGCGCGATGCTTTGAAATTTTGACGCACTTCCCCGCCACCCCACCGCCGTCATTCCCGCGCACGCGGGCAACTGTGTTAGGCGCGGAAAGGTTGCTCGGTTTTGACGATGGCATTTGCGGTGACGAGGATTTTGCGGGCGATAGCGATGAGGGCAAGTTTTGCGGGCTTTCCCCTGTGTCTGAGGGCGTTGTAGTCGGCGGCGAAGCGGGCGTTTGTCCTGATGGCGGTAAGGGCTGCCATATAGAGGGCGCGACGGACACGGGCTCTGCCTCCTCGGATATGTCGTTGCCCGCGCATCTGGCCTGAGTCTGCATTGAAGGGAGCGAGACCGGCCAAGGCTGAGACGGTCTTGGCCGGGCGATGACCGAGTTCGGGCATCAGGGCCATCAGGGTTGTGGCTGCCACGGCGCCAACGCCGGGGATGGAGCGGAGCAGCCGGTTCACATGGCTCAGCAGGGCATGGGCGGCGATCTGGGTGGCGATGGCCTTGTCGACCAGGCGGACTTCCCCGTCGAGCCAGGCCAGGTGGCGCTCGATGCCGTTGAGGCTCTCGGGATCGAGTTCCTCGGACTTCCGGACACGTTCCTGCTGGCGCATATCGACCAGCTGGTCGCGGCGGCGGTTGAGCGCAACCAGGCGGAGACGTTCGGCGCTCTCCAGGGCGGTCTCGGCCAAGTCCATCCGCCGGCCCATCTCGGCGAGCATACGGGCATCGACCGCATCGGTCTTGGCGAGGAAGCCCGCGGCCTTGGCAAAGTCGCGCGCCCGGGCCGGGTTGACCCGCACGAAGCCGATGCCGGCTTCAGCCAGCGCTTGCTGAAGCCGGCGGTCATAGGAGCCGGTGGCTTCGAAGATCACCCGCACGGGTTGACCTCGCAGCTCTTCCATCAATGCCGCGATCTCGGTGGCGGTATTGCCGATGCACCGATGAAGCGTCTTGTCGTCACTGAGATCCAACGTCCGCTTCGAAACGTCGATTCCAAGCCAAAAAGGGGATATGTTCATGAGGCCTGTCCCTATGGTGCGAGGTCTGCGCCAACAGCCTCGTGCAACTGTTCAGGTGGATAACAAAGGCGGTCGGCGGCCATAGGCCCGCGTACGGTCTAACAGACCAGGAACCCAAACGGCCTACCGACCGCCGATATCCTCGCACATCCTCAACACATAGGAACCCAGATGGTCACAGAGCGCCGTTCACACGACCCGCTCAGTTAACGAAAGACTCTTTTCGTAGCTGAACGCGCACGAAAGCCAGCGACCTTGCCCGACTGGGTTCCCGCGTGCGCGGGAATGACGATTGTTGTGTGGTGGATGGCACGCGAACTAACCCAGAAAACGGTTCGTCGCATCGAGGATCGCCTTGGCCCGGTCGGTCGCATCCGGATACAGGTCGCGCAGCGGCTTGGAGCGCTGCTCCGGCGCCAGCGGCAGGTCCCTGGGCAGCACAGCCACCAGCTCCCGCACCGGCAACTCGCCCTCGCCGGGCATCAGCCTTCCGTCGACGGCCTCGTACAGAATGGTGTTGAATTCCATGTCCGGCAGCTTTGCCGGCGCGTCGCAGATCTGGGCGTAGGTGAACAGGTCGGCCGGCAGGCCCTTCAGCATGTCCGGATGGCCGCCGGAGCGCGCCAGGTGCAGCGCATCGACCAGCAGCTTGCCGCGCGGATGGCCGACGGACTGCACGATGTCGAGGCCGGCCGGCAGGCTCTTCACCTCGGTGATCGGCAGGAACTCGAAGCAGGCGTTGATGCCATACTTGTCGGCGATCTTGCACAGTGCCTCGAAGCGCCGCTTGGTGGCGTCCATGTCCGGGTCCGAGCTGACCATCAGCGCGTTGGCGACGCCGATCTCGCCGCCCGCGGCCAGGAGACGCTCGTGGTTCGGGTCGGCCTCGCCCGGCCGGATCCACACCACCTCGATGTCGAACGGCTTCAGGCCGGTGCGCTCGAACGCATTGCGGGTGTCCCGCGTGGTCTGGGCGGTCCATTTCTCGGGATCGTACCAGATGCCGCAGGCGGTCCAGCCTGCCTCGGCGGCGGCTTCGACGACCTCGACGGGTGTGAATTCAGGCAGGTTGCCGGTGGCAAGCGACAGCAGACGGCTCATGGTTTCTCCCCTGTTGCCGGGATGGTATAGGAGGGAGACGGGCGCTTCCACCCCCTTCCCCACAGGTATTCCATGGCACGGCACAGCATCGACGACCTGCTCACGATCATGCGCCGCCTGCGCGACTCGAAGGATGGCTGTCCGTGGGACAGGGCGCAGGATTTCGAAACCATCGCGCCTTACACCATCGAGGAATCCTACGAGGTCGCCGAGGCCATCGCCGACAGGGACATGACATCGCTCAAGGACGAGCTGGGCGACCTGCTGTTCCAGGTGGTGTTCCACGCGCAAATGGCCGCCGAGGCCGGTGAATTCGACTTCGGCGACGTCATCGACGCGATCTGCGGCAAGATGCTGCGCCGCCATCCGCACGTGTTCGGCGACGCCACCGTCGAGGACGCCGACGCCCAGACCATCGCCTGGGAAGAGCACAAGAGGCACGAACGCGACGAGAAGGCCCGCGCCGAAGGCCGCGTGCCAAGCGTCCTGGACGGCGTGGCCTATGGCTACCCTGCCCTGATGCGCTCGGTGAAGCTGGCGAAACGCGCGGCGACCGTGGGTTTCGACTGGCCGGACTCATCGCAGGTGCTGGACAAGATCCAGGAGGAAACCATTGAACTCGCCGTGGAAATGGCCGACGCGAAAGCTGGCGCCGACAACCACGAAAAGCTGGAGAGCGAGCTGGGCGACATATTGTTCGCCTACACCAATTTGGCGCGGTTCCTGAAAGTGGACCCGGAGCGGGCGCTGCGCGGCACCAACCGGCGGTTCGAACAGCGGTTCCGCCGCATCGAAAGCATTCTGGCGGCGCGCGGCGAGCGCCCGCAGGACAAGTCATTGGAGGAACTGGAAGATTTGTGGCAACAGGCCAAGAAGGAGTTGAGGAATGAGTCTCAAGCTGCTGATTGCCAATAAGAATTATTCGTCATGGTCGGTGCGGGCGATGCTCGTTCTCGACCATTTCGGGATTCCTTAT
>JBKJNE010000297.1:0-8692 GCA_046596015.1 Alphaproteobacteria bacterium | reverse complement strand
CGCGCAGCAGGTAGTTGAGCCCGGTGGTCAACTTGGCGAGGCCCCGGTTGTGGGCGAACGCGGTGATCGGCCTGGGGCACTCCCACGCCAGGATCACATCGAGATGATCCTGCAGATTTCGCCCGACGCCCTTCAGCGGATGCACCGCCTCGATGCCCGCGGCCGCCAGCGCCGCCGGGTCGCCGATGCCCGATAGCTGCAGGATCTGCGGCGACTGTACCGCACCGGCGCAGAGCAGCACTTCGGCGTTGGCTTGGACGGTGCGGCGGCGCCGGTCTTTGCCTTGCGCGAACTCGACGCCCGTGGCGCGGCCGCCCTCGACGAGGATGCGGGTCGTATGCGCGTCGGTTTCCGTGAACAGGTTGGGCCGCTTGCCGAGGATCGGGCGCAGGAATCCCGCCGACGCGCTCCAGCGCCTGCCATCACGGATGGTGAGCTGGTACGGCCCGAAGCCTTCCTGCTGATAACCGTTGAAGTCGGCGGTCCGCCTGTGCCCCGCCTGCTCGCCCGCGGCGATGAACCCCTGGAAGATCGGGTTGGGCGTCGCGGCGTTGGAGATGTGCAGCGGCCCGCCTTCGCCATGATAGGCATCGCCGCCGCCTTCCAGCGCCTCGGACCGTTTGAAATAGGGCAGCACCTCGGCATAGGACCAGCCGCGCAGCCCCATCTGCCGCCAGTGGTCGTAGTCGCGGGCGTGGCCGCGGATATAGATCATGCCGTTGATCGAGGACGAGCCGCCCCAGCCCCTGCCGCGCGGCCAGAAGAGCTTCCGGTTGCCCAGGCGCGGCTCCGGCTCGGTCCAGAAGCCCCAGTTGTAGGGACCCTTCTCCTTGATCAGCTGGCCGGCACCCGCCGGCATGCGGACCAGCAGGGAATCGTCCCGCCCGCCCGCCTCGAGCAGCAGGACCGTGGACCTGCCGTCCTGCGTCAGCCGATTGGCCAGCACGCAGCCGGCCGATCCGGCGCCGATGACGATGTAATCGTAGCGGTCCATGCCAGGCGGCCTCCCCTCCGGTCACCGGAGCAGCCTATGCCGCACCTTCACCGGTTGTCGAGCGCCCGCCGTATCGAACGATGCGTCGCCCCTGGGCGCAGGGCGGCTACCTGAAGCGCGACGCGGCTGCCTTCACCGCCTCGCCCATGTCGTCCCACGCCTTCTCCATGCCGGCCCTCATTTCGGACCAGGCGTCCTCACTGGCCCGGCGAAGCAGGTCCAGCTGGAGTTTGGCCTGCTCGGATCTGTTACGGAGCGCCTCGATCTGGGCCTTGTACGCGGCCTGTGCCTCGGTCTGGGCCTTGCGTGCCCGGCTCTCGAGCGCGTCGACTTCGGCATTCCATGCGTCAAGCTGCGACTTCAGCGTCTCGACATAATCGTCTCTCTTACTCATCTGTCGATACTCCTGTTGAGCGGCCACGCGGCAGGAAGCCCGCCGCGCACGCCACGGCATTGTGCTACCCCATTGTGGCCGTTCGCGCTGTGATCTGGATCAACGCCGCGTCGCACTTCGGCTGGCGCGGCGAGCCTGTCGCCGCCATTATCGGCGCCGACCGTTCAAACAGGGAATCGAGACGAGAGGAACCAGCCATGGAAATCGACGTGCTGAAGCTGAAGGAGATGCGCGACGGCGGCGAGAGCTACACGCTGCTCGACGTGCGCGAGCCGCACGAGGTCGCCATCTGCAAGGTCGCCGGCTCGGTCGACATCCCCATGCAGCAGGTGCCGCAGCGGCTGGCCGAGCTGCCCAGGGACGGCACCGTCGTGGTCATGTGCCATCACGGCGGCCGCAGCCGCATGGTCACCAACTTCCTGCGCCAGAACGGCTACGCCGGCGCGCTCAACCTGAAGGGCGGCATCGACGCCTGGGCGCAGGCCGTCGAGCCGGGCATGGCGCGCTACTGATCGATTTCGGCGGCGGCCAGGTCGGACAAACGACGTACCGCCTCGGTGCGCTTCGGGTCATGGGGCGGCCAGAGCACCGATAATCCCACCCAGGCCAGAATCCAATGGGCCAGCCTGCGCCGATCCAGCGCCGCTTCGGCGGCGACGAGCGACAGCCGGCGGCGAAACGTCGCGGGATCGGTAGCTCTCTTGTTATCGGGATTGCAGAACATGTTGGCGTAATCGAAGCCGCGATCGCCCAGCAGCCCCTTGGGATCGATGGCCAGCCAGCCACGATCGCCGAAGTCCAGAATGTTGCCGTGGTGGACGTCGCCGTGCAACACCGTCTCGTCGGATGGCGCCGCCAGCAGCGCCCGAGCCGTATCGGCAGCCCTCGTGAAGATGCCGCCCCGGCCCGCCGCCTGCTCCAGGTCGCGGAACCAGACCGTCAGAGGAACAAGGTTCGGCGGACTGGCCGGCGCTATCCGGTGAAGCCGGGCCACCGTGGCGCAGATGATGCGGCTGGCCTCGTCGTCGCGCCCGTCGCGGCAAAACTCGACGAGCGATCCGCCGCTCGCGCGTTCCAGCAGAACGGCGCCGCCCTCATGCGCCAGCACCCGCGCCGCGCCGTCGCCGTCCCACCAGGCCATCAGCCGATTGCCGCGCCGCTGCTCCTCCATCCAGGCGATCTTGAGCATGGCCGGCTCGCCGTCCCGCCGCACGGGCAGCAGGTCGCTGGTGTGGCTGTGGATCGGCTCTCCGTCCGGGACGAGGTTCCACGCCGCCAGATACGCTTCAAACACCGGGGCGGCGTGCATGGGTCACCGCCCACCCGACACCATGATGCACTCGCCGGTGATCCATTCGGCGGCGGGCGACGCCAGGTAGAGCGCCGCGGCGGCGATGTCGTCGGGCTGGCCGATGCGGCCGGCCGGCGCGGCGAAGGGCTGGAAGGCCTGCAGGCCCTCGGGCGTCAGATCGGTGAGCCCCAGCCGCACCGCCGCGTGCGCCTTCAGATAGTCGGTTTCGACCACGCCTGGCGCGATGCAGTTCACCGTGATCTTGCGCGGCCCCAGCTCCACCGCCATGGTCTTCGACATGGCGACGATGCCGGCGTTGCCCGCTGCATAGGCGCCACTCCCCGGCGTCGCCACGGCAACGGCGCGCGAGACAATGTTGATGATCCGCCCGCCCTCGCCCATACGCCGCGCCGCCTGATTCGATCCCCAGAACTTGTGACGCATGTTGTGAGCGAGCAGCTCGTCCCACTTCTCCAGCGACATCTCGGCCACCGGATGGGCGAGTCCGTCCGGGTTGCCGCCCGCGTTGTTGACCATGATGTGGAGGCCTCCGAACTCGGCGATCACCCGGTCGAGCGCGTCGGGAATGGTGCGCTCCAGCGTCAGGTCGCCGGCGATGCCCAGCGACCGCCTTCCCATAGCCGCGATCTCGGCCGCCACCGAGTCCAGGTCGGGCTGGCGACGCGCCATCACGGCCACGTCGGCGCCGGCCTCGGCGAAGGCGAGCGCGATGGCACGGCCGATTCCCCTGCCGCCCCCGGTGACCACCGCCACCTTGCCGGCAAGGCTGAATTTCTCGTAGACGCCCATGACTGATCCTCCCGTCGGGAAGCTTAGACCGGGCCGGGAATCTGCGCCATTGCCGTTGGGCGTTCCTTAAACTAACATAATTGTCAGTATTGGCGCGCGACATGCGCCGCCGTGCTTTCGGAAACGGAGAAAAGCCATGGGACTTCCGGTAGTTCACCCGCAGGCGCTTGACGGCGGCGACGTGCGCAACGTGCGCGGCGATGCTATCACCGGCGACCGATTCTATTCCAAAGAGTTCGCCCGGAAGGAGTGGGACCACATGTGGAAGCGGGTCTGGCACGTCGCCGGCCGCGTCAACCAGCTGCAGGAGCCGGGCGACTACGTCATCCACGACTTCATGCATGAGTCGGTGATCTGCGTGCTGCAGGACGACGGCTCGATCCGCACCTTCTACAACGCCTGCCGCCACCGCGGCCAGCGCCTGGTCTGGAACGACGGCTGCCAGGAAGCCTTCACCTGCGCCTATCACGGCTGGGTCTGGGGCAAGGACGGTCTGCTGCGGGACGCGCCCGACCCGGAGACCTTCCCGCAGGGCGACCCCATCGGCAAGGTGCGGCTGAAGGAGTTGCAGTGCGACATCTGGGGCGGCTTCATCTGGTACAGCATGGACCCGAACGCGCCGCCGCTGATGGAATTCCTGGCGCCGATCCCCGAGCTCTACAAGAACTGGCCGTGGGAAAAGCTGATCCGGGTGACCAACCTGACCATCGAGATGGAGTGCAACTGGAAGTTCGCCAGCGAGAACTTCTCCGAGTCCTACCACACCCGCACCGCCCATCCGCAGGTGCCGGCCTGGATCGACCAGGACCACTGGACCTCGGTGTTCGAGATGTTCCCGATGGGACATGGCCGCATCGTCCAGCCCGGCCGCCCGTCGCTGCGCGACCTGCCGCCGGAAGGCGCGGCGGCGCCGTTCGACAGCTTCCTGATCCCGTGGGGCATCGATCCGGCCCAGTACCCGGACTACGAAACCAAGGTGACCCGGGGCTACAAGGACCTGCAGGACGCCAAGAAGCGGCTGTGGCGCGAGAAGGGCTATCTGCACTACGAGCACATGACGCCCGAGGAGCTGACCGACAGCCCGCACAACGTGGTGTTCCCCAACGTGACCCTGTCGGTGCTGCCCGACGAGGTGATCTTCTTCCGCACCGAGCCGCACCTGGACAACCCCGAGAAGTGCACCTTCGACCTGTGGCACATGGTGTTCCCGGTCGAGGGCATCACCCATGTGGAGACCATGCACGGCCCGCGCGTCGTCGCCGAGGCCGAGTACGAGCGCCGGGCGTTCGACAAGGGCCGCGGCGTGCCCGAGATGCACGGCCAGATCGTGTTCCAGGACCTGAGCCTGGCCGAGGGCCAGCAGCGCGGCTGGCGCTCGCAGGGCTATGAGGACGCCTACCTGTCCAGCCAGGAAACCCGCGTCCGCCGCTGGCACGAGGTACTGAACGACTACATCGAGGGACGGCGCTAGCGCCGCGCGGCCTCTTCCAGGAAAGGAAGGGAACAACACGCTCGCCTCCCCGCCCAGCTTGTGGAATGATCCGCGGCGGGGAGACACGGTCATGTTCAAGGTTTTCGCGTTTCTGAAGCGCAACGCCCGGCTGACGCACGACGAATACCGGGCCGGGCATATCGGCTACCATTCCGGGCATTCGCGGCGCATGAAGGGCATGCGCGGCTACTGCGTCAACGTCTGGGCCAACCGCGACCTGAAGCAGGCTCTGGGGCCGCTGCACGGCGCGATCACCCGGGGCGAACCGGCCGGTTTCCTCGACCAGTGGGATGGCTTCCCCTGCGTGCATTTCGACAGCAGGGCCACCTGGGTCGGCTCGAGCGAGCCGGAGAAGACCCGCGCCACCGCCGACGGGCTGGTCGTCGATCCGGACCGGACACCCGATGACGGGCCACACCTGTTCGACGTGGTCCCCGACAGCGGCGGACAGTTCCGCTCCAACCATGTGCGGCTCGACGAGCACGTCATGCTGCCGGTCGAGCGGGTGGAGTACAGGCAGGTCAAGCTGGTGCAGTTTTTCCGCCGCAACCCGGCGGTTTCCGAGGACGCCTTCCGTGCCGGCCTCGTCACCCGCCACGGCCCGCTGGCCGCGAAGATGAAGGGCCTGAACGGCTACATCGCCAATTTCCGCGACCGCGACATCGACGCCGCCATCAGCGGCTTCTACGCCGCCGACGACTGGCGCTTCACCGCCGACGGCCGCGCCGCCCGCCAGGCGTTCTGCGCCCAGTGGGACGGCGCCAACGAGCTGTGGTTCGACAGCCTGGACGCCTTCAGGGCCGCCCGCGCCGATCCGGACATCGCCCCCGAACTGGACGCGCTGGAGCGCCACCTGTTCGAGGCGGTCTGGTATGTCGAGGTGGACGAAAGCGTCATCGTCATGCCGAACCGGGACCCGGCGCCCGAATTCTATTACCGGTAGGAGAGCGGGAATGCTGAAGGTCTTCGGCTTCGTCCGGCGCAACGCCAAGCTGACCCACGACGAGTACCGCGCGGCCCATGTGGGCTATCACAATTCCTATGGCCGGCGGCTCCCCGGCATCCGCGGCTATATCCTCAACGTCTGGTCCAACACGCCCGTCACCGAGAGCCTGGGGCCGCTGGCGGCGCGCATCACGCGGAACGAACCCGCCGGCTTCGACGCCATGACCGACGGCTGGGGCCAGCTGATGTTCGACGACCTCACCGAATACCTGGCCGGCAAGAGCCCGTCCCGCGACCGCGCCGGGCCGAACGGCCTCGCCGACGATCCCAAGGTGGGCGACGTGGGCGGCGACGGCGATTACCTCTACAGCGGCTCGCCGTTCCAGTTCCACATCGACGAGCATGTCGCCCGCCCGGTGCGCCGCCCCGAGCGCAAGCTGTTCAAGCTGGTGCAGTTCGGCAAGCGCCGCGACGGCATGTCGCCGGAAGAGTTCCGCGCCGTCTGGACCGGCCGCTACGCCGCGCACATCAACGCCATCCCGGGATTGCGCGGCCACGTCGTCAATTTCCGCACCGGGCTCGACGCCATGACCGGCTTCTTCCCGCCGAACTCGGAAGCCTTCACCGAGGCAGGCGCCGTCCGCCGCCAGGCGTTCTACGACACCTTCGACGGCATCGCCGAACTGTGGTTCGACCGGCCGGAGCAGTTCGCCGCCGGCCGCGCCGACCCGGACCTCGCCCCGAAGCTGGACGCGCTGGAGCGGCAGTTGTTCGGCGGCGTGTTCTACCGCGAGGTAGACGAGACCATCGCCGTGCTGCCCAACCGCGCGCCGGCGCCGGAGTTCTATTACCGGTAGGGGAAACACCTTCCCCGACTTCGCGAGCGTAGCGAAGCGATCCGGCCGTGCCGTTGACGGCTGTGTGGCGGGAGGGCTGGGTCGCTTCGCGTTGCTCGCGAAATCAGTAAGGGGATTAACGGGGACAGCGTGGGACGGCCCTTCAACCCTCGTAAACGTGATGGTCAACCAGCCCCTTACCCACGTACCATCGGAACGTTGGGGCAAAGAGGGAGATAGTTCATGCGTAGAGTGATCGCGGCGAGCCTGACGGTGTCGCTCATCGTCGCCGGTCTGGCGAGCACGCCGGCCCTGGCGCAGTACAGCCCGCGCGACGCCAGACAGATGTGCAAGCAGGCGGTGCGCGACCGGGGCGCTTATGACACCACCGGCATCAACGTCGACGACCTGGGCGGCAGCAAGTACAACGTCACCGGCTATGCCCAGGGCCGCGGCGGCAGCACCTGGTTCACCTGCCGGGTGAACCGCGGCGACGTGCGCTATGTAAACATGGACAACCGGCAGGGCGGTGGCGGCAACGACGGCGCCAAGACCGCGGCGGCCATCGTCGGCACCGCCATCGTGCTGGGCGCCATCGCCGCCGCCGCGTCGTCGGACAAGCGCTCCAGCGACTACGACCGCTACGATGAATATCGCTACGGCGCCCGCCCGTCCTATGACCAGTACAGCCCTACGCCCGGCGTGATCTGCTACCGCTGGCAGCGCACCTGCTACAAGGACGGCAAGGGCTATGCGCCCAACTGGACCGCCCGCGAGTTCGGGAATTGAGGGGAATGGCGATGAACACCACGATCCGATACGCCGCCGCCGCGCTCATGATCGCGTCTCCCGCGCTGGCCGCGTCGCCCGCCCCCGGCGAACGGCGCGAGGAAGCCGCCTGGAAATGGCTCGACCAGGCCATGGCGCCGACCCTGAACCAGGACCAGCGCGCCAGGCTGATCTGGGCCGCCTACAACAACGCCGCCGGTTCGCTGTGCAACGAGGTGACGGTGGACGACGCCAAGCTGGGCGCCGCCCTGGCCGCCCTGCTGCCGCCCGACGACGGCAAGATGAAGCCCGAGCAGAATCACCACCTGGAAGGCTCGCTGCTGATGCATCTGGGCGCGGCCACCGGCATCTTCGCCGCCGAGAACGCCGATAACCTGACGGAGTTCTGCGCCGAAGCCGCCACCATGCGCGACGACCCCAACGGCAACAGCCTGTTCCTGCCCAGGGAAGACGACGAGGCGGAGAAGAACTAGAGGTTTTTCTCTACACGTCGCTGATTGAGTGCCATCTGCTCGACGCTTCTCAGCGCCGTCCAAACCTGATCACCAGTTCCCGCACCGGCAGCCAGTGCAGGCTCTGCCGGTGTACTGGGTCCGGCAGTTCGCGCGCCAGTTCGATGTTCTCCAGCCGGTCGAGCAGCGCCGTGAATGCCACGTTCATCTCCAGCCGGGCCAAGGTCGCGCCGACGCAGAAATGGGTGCCGGAGCCATAGGCCAGATGGGCGCCCACGTTCGGGCGGTCGATGTCGAAGGCATGCGGGCAGGCGAATTTTTCCGGGTCGCGGTTGGCGGCGCCGTAGCGGGCCAGGATCAGGCTGCCTTCGGGGATCAGAGTGCCGCCCAGCTCCACGTCGCGTGTGGCGCGGCGCATCAGGCTCTGCACCGGACTTTCGATGCGGATCACCTCCTCGCAGAACAGCTTGATGGCGGCGGCGTCGCCGCGCAGCCGGTCCTGCAATTCCGGGTGGCGCACAAGCTGCCACATGCCGTGGCCGAGCGCGCTCTGCACCGTCTCGTAGCCGCCGGCGATGAGCTGGCCCATGACGCTCTGCAACTCTTCCATGGATAGCGGCTCGCCTTCGTGGGCGTGGACCAGGTCCGACAGCATGTCGTCGGCGGGCGCGTCGCGGCGCTTCTCCAGC
>JBKJNE010000239.1:0-3127 GCA_046596015.1 Alphaproteobacteria bacterium | reverse complement strand
CGACGAAGGCCGCCAGCGGCAGCGCCACCGCGAACGCCACCAGGATACCGCGGGTGACGCCGCCCAGCGCGAAGGCCAGCACCATCTCGCCGGGCGACAGCGGCGGCATCAGCAGATCGACGATGTTGCCCTGTACCTTGGCGATCAGCAGCGACGACGAAGTGTTGGCGAAGCTGTTCTGGACGATGCCCATCATCACCAAGCCAGGCACCAGGAATTCGGCGAACGGCAGACCGTGCACCACCTGGTGGTCGCCGCCCAGCGCCAGCATGAAGATGGCGAAGTAGAGGATCGTGGTCACCGCCGGCGCGAACACCGTCTGCAGGCCGACCTTCATGAAGCGCTTCACTTCCTTGCAGTAGAGCGTCCACAGCCCGATCCAGTTGACGGCGCCGATATGGCGGACGGCATAAGCGGGCGGTTCGATGATCTTGTGCATGGCGGCTTCGGTTTCCTCGGCGCCGCTTCTACCGCGAGGCCCGGTTTTCGGCAAGGCTGCAGGAATGTGCGGGGTTGCACGGAGGATGTGCGCGGGGGTTTGACAAGCCCGGGCGCCGTCCTATGTCTCGCAATTGACCGAAACGGGCGTTTTCTGTAGGGTGCGCCCCCGAACTCCGGACAGGATTTTGACGATGACCTTGGGTTGGACCGACGAACGGGTCGAACTTCTGAAGACTCTGTGGAAGAAGGGCCTCAGCGCCAGCCAGATCGCCGAGGAGCTCGGCGGCGACGTGACCCGCAACGCGGTGATCGGCAAGGCGCATCGCCTGGACCTGTCGTCGCGCCCGTCGCCGGTAAAGAAGCCCGCCGAGGAAGCCGCCGAGCCGGTGGCCAAGCCGGTGAAGAAGCCGCCGAAGATCGAGAAGCCCGCGCCCAAGGTCGAGCCGGAGATCATCACCATCCTCACCCTCACCGACCGCATGTGCAAATGGCCCATGGGCCATCCGGGCGACGCGGACTTCCGCTTTTGCGGCCGCAAGTCGATGCCGGGCCAGCCCTACTGCCAGCACCACGCGTCGATCGCCTACCAGGCGCCCCAGCCGCGCAAGGACCGCCGCCGCAGCAACCGGTAGGGTTTGCCCCGTTCCGCCTGTCTATCCGTCGTGGATGCGATGTGCGAGCCGCTGTCGCGGCCAGGGTTGTCGCTTCGCCCATCGCAATAACGGCTGAAACGAAACGTCCCCGCACGAGGCAGGGACGTGGCGATCTCGAATGAACCCTTGAAAAGCCTTACTTGCCTTCCGGCTTCGCGTCGGCGGGCGGCGGCGGCGCGTCGTGGCCTTCGTGGCCGGAGCCTTCCTCGCCGGCCGGCTTCGGCTTTTCGATCTTGGCCTTGCCGCGCAGCTCGTCGAGGATTTCCTGGACGACCTTGTCGCGCTCGGATTCCTTGATCTGGGGTTCCACATCCGCCAGCTTGGGCGGCGCGCTCTGGCGGATTTCCACCACCTTGATCACGTGCCAGCCATGCTGGCTCTTCACCGGGGTCCTGGACACTTCACCCGGCTTCAGCGCGGTCACCGCGGCGGCGAATTCGGGCACCATCTTGTCGGGCGCGAAGAAATCGCCCAGATCGCCACCCTGGGCCGCCGAGCCCGGGTCCAGCGACTTCTCCCTGGCGACGGTGGCGAAGTCGGCGCCACGGGCCAGATCGGCGACCACCTGCCGGCCCTCTTCCTCGGTCTTCACCAGGATGTGGCTCGCCTTGTACTCGGCCGACGGCTTGAAGCTCTTGACCATCTCGTCATAGGACTTCTTCAGCCGCTCGGGCGACAGGCGCGTGTCGATTTCCTTGGTCAGCCAGACGTCTTCCAGAAGCTGGTCCTTGGCCTGGGCCAGCCGCTCCTTGTACTTGGCGTCCTTCTCGGTGCCGTCGGCGCGCGCCTTGGCGGTCATCAGCTTCTGGTCGACCAGCCGCTCGACGAGCTGGTCCTGCAGGAATTCGATGGGCAATTGGCGGTACTGGCCCGGCAACGCGTTGTAGAGCTGGCTGACGTCGGACTGGCGGATCTTCTGGCCGTTGACGGTGGCGACCACGGCATCTTCAGCCTTCACCTGCTCATCGGGAGCCTTCTTGTCGCAGGCCGTCAGCGCGAGGCAGGCGAGCACGAGGCCCGTCACAGGTCCGAGAGCGAATTTCATGGCAGCAGCCTTCTCTGATGTTTGTGGTCCGGCGGGTTTTTGAGTCAGGCCGGTTGGCGTTTCCGTTTCCCGCATGCTGTAGCAAGCAGGCGGGACAAAGAAAAGATGTAACTCCGTCACACCCGAAGGCAACGGCGCGGGTCAATGACGGTGTCCGGGATGCCCATGCTCGCCATGCCCAAGACCATTATGCCCATGGCGCAGCCGGTGATAGGTCAGGTGCAGCAGCGAGCCGGCGACGAAGGCCTGCAGCCAGGCGAACTCGGTCTCGCCGGCGACGCTCGCCACCGCCGACGCGGCGAAATAGCCGGCCACGGTCGCCGCCGCCAGCAGGCCCAGCACCACGATGGCCGCGCGGGTGCCCACATTGGTCTGCACCAGCCACCAGATGGCGAGCCCGGCCGGCACGTTGTGCAGCACCACGGCGAGCGACAGCGCTTCGTGATGGCCCAAATGGCCGCTCAGCAGGGCCGCGCCGTCGGCGGCGCTGTGCAGCAGCAGGCCGGCCACGCCCACCGCCAGGGTCGCGGCATGCACGCCGCGCTCGCGGTGCAGCAGCGCCTCGGCCGCCAGCGGGCCGGCCAGCCCGGCCACCGCGAAGACCACGGTCAGCCAGCCGCCGGCCTCGCCGGTATCCCACAGGATCAGCAGCGCCAGCACGGTGATCACGCCGGTGACCGCCAGATCGAGCGCACGCCTGATCCGCGCCAGCCCGTGCAGGAACTGGTAGGCGACGGGCCCGATGAGCAGGGCGGCGATGCCGGCGGCCAGGTACATGTCTTTGTTATAACATAACGCTGATACGGATGGGCCGTTATCGGCGACATGACGGGGCGATGCAAGCGCTGCTTGCAAACCTCACCAAGCCCAGCATTAAGATGCTCGCGGAGGATTGGATGCCCATCAGACCGTTCATCGCCGTGCTCGTGCTGGCCGCCGCGCTATCCGGCGCGGCCATGGCCGCCGAGTCCGACAGGTCGGGCTCGGC
>JBKJNE010000286.1:0-3089 GCA_046596015.1 Alphaproteobacteria bacterium | reverse complement strand
CATCTCGCCCGCCGGCGGCTTGGAGCTGTCGCCATAGCCCCGCAGGTCGGGCACCACGACGGTGAAATTCTCGGCCAGCACAGGCGCGACCAGGTGCCACATCACATGGGTCTGCGGATAGCCGTGCAGCAGCAGCACCGGCGGGCCGGAGCCGCCGATGACGAGGTTGATCTCGGCGCCGTCGGTGGCGACGTGCCTGCGCTCGAAGCCAGGGAAGAACATCAGACGTTCAGGTAGAACGCGTGGTTCGGGTCCAGGATCTCCTGGAGCTCGATGAGGTTGCCCTCCGGATCGCGGCCATAGGTGGCGCGGATGGCGCCGTGGCCCAGTTCCTCACGGGTGGGCGGCGGGCAGTTGAAGGTCATGCCCAGCGTCTTCATGCGCTCGTACTCATAGTCGATGTCGGTGACGTCGACGCAGAAATGGGTGTAGCCATGGTCGCTCGGCGGCCGCTTCGGATCGACCGGCTTCCCCTCGGGCGTGATGTACTGGAAGATCTCGATGTGGGTGTTGCCCGCCTTCATCATCACCTGCCGGCACGACGAATCCTTCAGCCCGACGATGGTGTCGATGCGGGTCGAGCCCACGTCCCAGCCCATCTGGGCGACGACCTCGAAGCCGAAGCCTTCCTGGTAGAACTTCACGAGACGGTCGATGTCGCTGGTGGCCAGCGCAACATGGTGGATGCCGCGAATCATTTTCTGCTCCCCTGACGGAAATCGATGGGCAAGTCTTGGCCGGGCAGCGGCGGCGGGTCAAGCCGGGTGTTGGCGGCATCGTCTCCAGGCTGCCACGTGCGCGGCTTCCAGCTGGCCTGGAGCCACTCAGAAGATCAGCGTCCAGAACATGGCCAGCACCGCCACCGCCATGATCCCCGTCGCCAGCCAGCCGGTGATCCGCAGATAGCGGGGCAGCGTGAAGCGTCCCATCACCGCCGGGCGCACGCTCATCACCATCATCACCGCCATCAGCGGCACGGCAACCACCCCGTTGATTACGGCGGCCCAGAACAAGCCCTTCATCGGATCGATCGGCAGCAGATTGATGCCGATCCCCAGCAATGTGGCCACGGCGATGGTGCCGTAGAACGCCTTCGCCTCCTTCGGCTTGTAGCCAAGGCCGGTGAGCCATTGCCGCGCCTCGCCGAGGGCATAGGCCGCGCTGCCGGCCAGCACCGGGATCGCCAGCATGCCGGTGCCGACGATGCCAAGCGCGAACACCGCCGACGCGAAGGGGCCGGCGATCGGTCGCAGCGCCTGCGCCGCCTCGGCGGAGGTCGCGATGTCGGTGATGCCGTGGACGTGCAGCGTCGACGCCGTGGTGACGAGGATGAAAAAGGCGATGAGGTGCGAATAGCCCATGCCCACATAGGTGTCGATCCGGATGCGGCGGAGTTCGTCTTCCGCGCCTTCTTCCGCCTCGATCAGCGGCTTGGCCTCCGGATTGACCCGTTCGTCCTCGGCTTCCTCGGACGATTGCCAGAAGAACATGTAAGGGCTGATGCTGGTGCCCAGCACCGCGACGAATCCGACGATGTAGGCCCGCTCCCAGGTAATGGTGGGCACCAGCGTGTGGAAGGCGACCTGCCCCCAGGGCACGTGCACCGCAAGGACGGTGGCGACATAGGCCAGCAGGGAAAGCGTCGTCCACTTCAGGATGGCCACATAGCGGTCATAGGTGAGGAATACTTCCAGCCAGACGCAGATCACCGCGAACGCCACCACATAGACCAGCGACGGACCGCCAATCAGCAGCTTCACCGCATCGGCCATGGCGGCCAGGTCGGCGCTGATGTTGATGACGTTGGCAACCAGCAGCAGGCCGACGGTCAATCTCAGGAGCGATGCCGGGTAGAACTGGCGGATGTTGCCGGCGATACCCTTCCCGGTCACGCGTCCGATGCGGGCGCTGATCTCCTGGATGGCCGCCAGAAGCGGATAGCTGAATGGCAGGCTCCATGCCAGGCCATAGCCGTACTGCGCGCCGACCTGGGAATAGGTGGCGATGCCGCTGGGATCATCGTCCGACGCGCCGGTGATCAGGCCGGGGCCGAGCACCTGCCAGAAACGGCGCGGCGGACGGACCGGGGGCTTCGGCGGCGATTGCGCGGGATCCGCCATCATCGGCTCGAGGGGTTGGTCGTCCATGTCCGGAATTGTCCCTGCGCCCGAATGGGCGGCTGGCAGAACATCATCGCTGCCGGCAGCTTACGCAAGGGTTCGCTGCTTACGGCGCCGCACGTTGCCCATGATCACCCAGACCGCGAAGCGCTCGATGACGATGGGCAAGAGGTCAAGCAGGGGCAACTTGAAAATCTGCAGTCATTGACTAATATGCATGCAATGACTGCGGGAGAGATTTATTGTCCACCATGACAATCCGGAACATCGACGAGGCGCTCAAGTCGCGGTTACGCATCCGCGCCGCGACCCACGGCAAGTCCATGGAGGAGGAAGCGCGCGACATTTTGCGCGCGGCGCTATCGACGGAATCGCCACAGCCGGACAATCTCTATGCGGCAATCCGTGAGTTGGTCGAGCCGTTCGGGGGTGTCGATCTGCCCGAGATTCCGCGAGAGCCTATTCGCGACCCACCGGACTTTTCCGAGTGATCATCCTCGACACCAATGTCATTTCGGAGGTGATGCGGCCCATACCGGCCGCTTCCGTTTCGAGATGGCTGGAGACGCAACAACGCGCGAGCGTGTTCTCCACCACCGTCACCCAGGCCGAGATTCTTTTCGGGATACATCTCATGCCGGAGGGCAAACGGCGGGACGGTCTGCTCGGCGCTGCGACGACCTTCTTCAATGTCAGGCTCGCCGGCAAGGTTCTCTCGTTCGACGGGGATGCAGCAGTCGCGTTTTCGCGGCTGGCAGCAGACCGGCGCCGGAGCGGCCGGCCAATCAGTCACCCCGATGCGCAGATCGCCTCGATCACGCTGTCTCTGGGAGCGACACTGGCGACCCGGAACGTCCGGGACTTTGAGCACTGCGGCATCGAGATGGTGAACCCTTGGGGTAATGACTGACCCTCAGACCGGCAGCTTCCGCCGCCGCACGTTGCCCATGATCACCCAGACCGCGAAGC
>JBKJNE010000520.1:0-9244 GCA_046596015.1 Alphaproteobacteria bacterium | reverse complement strand
CATCGGCGGCGGCTATCTCTGGTCGCCGGCGGTCAGGCGCCTGCACGCCGCCGGCATCCCGGTCGCCCGGTTCATGCATTACGTGCTGCCGTGGCGCATGCCGTTCCTCAACATGCGCTCCCACAAGAAGGTGCTGGTGATCGACGGCGCGCTGGGCTTCACCGGCGGCCTCAACCTGGGCAACGAAAACACCCGCATCCTGCACCGCCGCCGGCAGGTCAGGGACGTGCATTTCCGCGTCGCCGGGCCGGTGGTCGGCCAGCTCATGCTGACCTTCGCCGAAGACTGGTTCTTCACCCACCGGGAAGCACTCGACGATCCCATGTGGTGGCCGGACATCACGTCCGCCGGCGGCATCATGGCGCGCGGCGTCAGCTCCGGCCCCGACGACCGCCTGGGCGAGCTGGAATCGGTCATGGCCGTGGCGGTGTGCGAGGCCAAGCACCGCATCCGCATCGTCTCGCCGTATTTCCTGCCTGACCAGCGGCTGGCGTCCGCATTGCTGCTGGCGGCGCTCCGCGGCGTCGATGTCCAGCTCGTCATCCCCGAGAGATCTGACCATCCGGTCATCGACTGGGCCATGCGGTCGCACCTGGAGGAGTTCCTGCAGGTCGGCATCGCCTGCCACATGACGCCGCCGCCGTTCGACCATTCCAAGCTGATCACCGTCGATGGCGCCTGGAGCCTGCTGGGCAGCGCCAACTGGGACGTGCGCAGCCTGCGGCTGAACTTCGAGTTCAATCTGGAGTGCTACGGCGAGGAAACCGCCGCGGTCATCGACCGGCTGATCGACGGCAAGATCGCCAGGGCGAAACCCTTGACGGCGAAGCAGATCGCAGGCCGCAGCCTGCCGATCCGCTTCCGCGACGCCGCCACCAGGCTTCTGCTGCCCTATCTTTGAGCCGCTCCGCGCTGATTGTCTTGTGCGCGGGAACTTCGCTCCCCATTTGCCATTAACCTTTTGCCATCAACCGAGTGACGTTCCCGCCTTGAGGAATCCATTGTGAAGGTAGTCAGCTGGAATCTCCTGCGCCTCGATCAGGGCGGTGCGACAGTGAAGGATATCGCCGCGCTGATCGAGGAGCAGAAGCCCGATCTCGTCCTGCTGCAGGAAGCGTTCCGCGACGTCGAGAACCTGCCGGACATGATCGGCGGCACCCTGTTCCACGAACCCATGCCGTCACGGCTTTACGGTCTGGCGGCCTGGAGCCCGCACATGGTCAAGCCCCGCGAGGCCATGACCCTGCCCGTGTCGCGCATGCCCGGTCGCCTGCCGCCGCGCGTCGCCCAGCTTCTGCATGTGGGCGAGATCACCTTCGCCAACGTCCATCTGTCGCACGGCCAGTGGCTCAACCGCTGGCAGCTCATGCGGCTCTCCAACGCCCTGCGCGGCCCGGCCGCGGTGATCGGCGACTTCAACGCCGTCGGACCGACCATGCTGCCGGGCTTCCGCGACATCGGCCCGCGCGGCCGCACCCACATGTGTGGCACCATGATACCGCTTCGCCTCGATCGCTGCCTGGCCCGGGGCGTGCGCTGCCTGCAGGGGTCCATCCTGGAACGCGGTTCGTCCGATCATCACCCGATCATGCTCAAGCTGCAGGCCCACCATCACGCCACGCTCGCCGCCGCGGAATAAGCAACCATTAGGCCGTGCGACATGAAGGTCGCCGCGCCGTCGCCCGCCGGAACCGGCGGCGGCGCGCGGGTCACGGCGCCCTGACGGGCGTGACAGGTTTTGCTACAGAGAGGCGCGGCCGGCCAGCGCGTGGGCTTCCGCCTCGCTGATGACGTGCAGCAGGCAGTGGTCGTTCACCCGGTCGGCCGGGATCAGGAACTCGCGCCGGCCGGCGTCGCCGCCGACCCACTCGAACTCGCTCAGTTCCTGCTCGCTCAGCAGCACCTCGATCTCGACCGCGGCGAACGGACCATCCATGTCGTCCGTGGCCGGCCGGTCGAAGAAGCGCACGCCCGCATGGCCGGAACGCGTGCGGTAGCCCGCCGCGTTATCGCGAAAGCCTTCGCTGAGGATGCGGCGCAAATTCTTCCGCGCCGTGAGATGATAGAGCGTCGTCATTCCACCACTCCCTGTGCCGGTTGAACTGATCGGGTCTTCGAAGGATATAGACTGCGGTCGATGGCCTGCGAGGGGCGATTACGTGAACCTTTCGTTTCGCTGCTGACGCTTGGCCCCAGCGCCACGCAACCCGGTAGGCCCGGAATCCCGGCGTAGGTTTCCCCCGGACGCAAGCGCAAGATCGCGCCGTTGACAGCATGGCCCCGCGTCCGCCACACAGGGCGCTCCATGGAAGGAGCCGCCGTGCCGGTCTCGAACGCCTACCATCCCGACCCGCGCCATCCGTCCCTGGGCGGCGAGTTCTACGACGTGGTCGCGCCCGCCGATTTCCCCGACGCGATCCTGCGGTTCCGCAACGACCGCTGGGCCGCCCGCGTCGGCCTCGACACGCTGACGGACGCGGAATGGATCGCGCATTTCGCCCGGTTCGAGCCGCTTCCCGGCAACATCCCCCAGCCGCTGGCGCTGCGCTATCACGGCCACCAGTTCAGGGTCTACAACCCGGACCTGGGCGATGGCCGCGGCTTCCTGTTCGCCCAGATGCGCGACGACGCCGATGGCCGCCTGCTCGACCTGGGCACCAAGGGATCGGGCAAGACGCCGTGGTCGCGCACCGCCGACGGACGCCTGACCCTGAAGGGCGGCGTGCGCGAAATCCTTGCCACCGAAATGCTGGAGGCGCAGGGCGTCTACACCTCGAAGACCTTCAGCCTGGTCGAGACCGGCGAAGACCTGGTCCGCCACGACGAACCCTCGCCCACCCGTGCGGCGGTGATGGTCCGCCTGAGCCACAGTCACGTCCGCATCGGCACCTTCCAGCGCCTCGCCGCGCTGGGACAGACGGACGACATCAAGCGCCTCGTCGACTACTGCATCGCGCAGTACTGGCCGCAGGCCGCCGGCGCGGCCGATCCCGTCGCCGCGTTCTTCGCCCTGGCCGTCCAGGCCATCGCCCGCATGGGCGCCGACTGGTGGGTCGCCGGCTTCGTCCACGGCGTGCTCAACACCGACAACACCACCGTCACCGGCGAGAGCTTCGACTACGGCCCGTGGCGCTTCCTGCCGACGCTCGATCCCGCCTTCACCGCCGCCTATTTCGACCATTCCGGCCTCTACGCCTTCGGCCGGCAGGCGCCGCAGTTGTTCTGGAACTGCGAGCGGCTTGCCGGCTGCCTGCTCGAGTTGTCGAGCGAGGCGGAATTGGCGAAAGGCCTCGAAGCCTTCCAGCCCGCGTTCTGGAACCGGCTCGAAGTCCGCACCCACGCCAAGCTGGGCCTTGTCCCGGGCGCGGACGCCCGCGAACTGGTGCAGGGCTTCTACGACGCCCTGCACAAGAGCCAGGTCCCCTACGAACGCGCCTTCTTCGACCTGATCGGCGGCGCCCTGCCCGAGCGCATCGCCGCCAGCCCGCAACACGTAGCCTATGAAGGCGAGCACTGGCCGGCGATCATCGCCATGCTGCGCGCGGCGCAGCCTTCGTCCAGTGCCGCGACGGCCATGACGTATCCCTACTTCGCCGCAGAAGCCCCCTGCACCATCCTGATCGACGAGATGGAAGCCACCTGGTCGCCCATCGCCGAGGCGGATGACTGGTCGGCTCTTCACCGGAAGATCGACGAGGTTCGCGGCCTGGGCGCGGCGCTCGCACCCTTGTTCGAGCCGAAAAGTCCAGGCTTCATCTGAGGTTAGACGGAGACGGTTGTGCCCAGAAACTCCGCGATCTCGCCCCTGCGCATCATCGCGTCCTGATAGCCCAGGTCGATCAGCTCGCCGCAGAAGGACGGCTCGAACAGCAGGTAGCTGGGCACCCTCCACCCCGAGCCCCAGGCGCCGGCGCCGCGCAGCAGGCCGCGGATGGTCCAGGGAATCTCCATGGCGTGCCGCCTGGCGATCTCGCCGATCTCCTTCGACGGCTGCACGATCAGCACCTCGACGGTGCGCAGCGGACTTTCCGCCGCCTTCTCCGGCGACAGCAGCGACAGCGTGTGGTTGATCCGCCGCAGCCGCTCCACATCCTCGTTCAGATTGTCGTTGAACAGCAGGTCAAGCATGTGGCCGGCGATGTCGCCGAGGGTCGGCACCCGTTGCCGGCGCGCCTCGACCTGCCCTTCCTCGACCCGCCGGTCACGCGTGCCGACCACCAGGATGCGCTCGGCGCCCAGGTGGATCGCCGGGCTGAGCGGCGCGGTCAGGCGCAGCGAGCCATCGCCGAAATATTCCTCGCCCAACTTCTGCGGCGGAAAGATCACCGGCAGCGCCGCCGAGGCCAGCACATGCTCCACCGTGATGTCGCAATGCACGCCGTCGCGCCGCGCGCGCTGCCAGTCGGGCAGTGACGCCGCCCCCTGGAAAAACGTCATCGCCCGCCCGCTCGCATAGCTGGAGGCGGTGATCGCCAGCGCCGCCAGCGCGCCGCTCGCGAGACACATCTCGATGCGGTCGAAATCGATGCTCTGTTTCAACAGGTCGGTCAGCGGCGCGTTGCGCAGGAGCGACAGCGGATTGCCCTTGCCGAAGCCGCCAACCGTCAGGGTCGCCAGCCAGTGCAGCGCCGTCGCCGTCACGTTCGGCACGTCGGTGCGGTAGACCTTGTGGGTTCGCAGATCCCGCCACATCCGCTCGAGCTCACCCACGCCCGCGCCGAAGCGATCGGCGCGGCTGGCCATATAGGCGGCGTTGATCGAGCCCACCGAGACGCCGCAAATCACCTGGAACGGATTGGGCCCGTCGCCCCAGAGCTCGGCCACGGCTTTCAGCACCCCGACCTGGTAGGCGCCGCGCGCACCGCCGCCCGCCAGCAACAGGCCGGTCCTGTTCCCGATCTGGGTGTTGATCCCCGTCATGATGCCTGTATACCGCCGGAGAGCCCGCGTGCGCCAGAAATGCCGCCTATCTCCTGCCGCGCTCCAGCCAGGTCGCCGCCAGCAGGCAGCCCATGGCCCAGGCGGCGCCCACGCTCCAGCCGGCCAGCACGTCTGTCGGCCAATGCACGCCCAGATAGACGCGGCTCAACCCGACCGCACCGGCGACGAAGACCGCGACGCCGAAAAGATAGATCTGCTGCCGCCGGCGATCCTGGGCGCGCGCCAGCAGCGCCCCGATGGTCAGATAAAGCACCGCCGACATCATGGCGTGCCCGCTGGGAAAGCTCAGCGAGGATTCGGTCATCAGGTGCGGCACCACGTCGGGCCGGGCGCGGCCGAACAATGCCTTCATCACCTGGCTGAGCACCGAGCCGCCGATCACCGAGGCCAGCAGCAGCGCCGCCGAGGCGCGCTTGCCGTCGAGCAGCAGGTAGCCCGCCGACGCGATGACGATGAGTGTCAGCATGACGGTGCTGCCCAGGCTGGTGACGTCGCGCACGGCGTCGGCCAGCCAGGATGGGCCGATCGGGTTGGCCACGTTGGCGGGATCGCGGAACGCCAGCAACACGGCCTTGTCAAAGCCCTCGGTTTCGCCTTCGACCATCTCTGAGGTCAACAGACCAAAGCAAAGGACGGACAGCGCGCCGACGAAGATCGCCGCCAGCACGCCCAGCTCGGCCCGGTCGCCGGGCAGCAGCAGGCTGACAAGTCGTGACATGAGTATTGGCGAGGTTGCCTCCACATCCCTGTTTGCATGAAGCGCCAGACAAGAGTGTCAGGGCAAATCGGGCGCGATGGCCATGCGCACATTGCGTGACGCGGTCATGAGGCCACGCTATCCTAAGGCGCTTTATGGGGGGTAAGCCAAGTGGAATTTCAGGCCCTTACCGGCAGCGTGGTGGTCGCCGTCACGCAGACCGTGGTGGCGCTGTTCATGATCGGGCTCTATTTGAGGACCCGGCGGGACGCGTGCACCCGCTATTGGGCCATCGCCAGCGTACTCGTGGCCATCGGCGTCATCGCGCGCTTCCCCTTCATCAGCACCCCGTTCGGGGTTCAGTCCATCGCCCTGGGCAACAGCGTCATCGTCGCGGGCCTCGTGTTCACGTGGTGGGGCATGCGCGCCGGCATTCCCCGGCCCGGCGGCATCGCCCATACCTTCAGCATCGGCATCGCCACGGGCGACCGCGATTCCAGCCGGGATGCCTTGCTCGTCAACGCCGATCGCGCGCTCTACGCCGCCAAGGCCGCCGGCCGCGGACGGGCGATGATCGCATGAAGGCGACGGACCCTAGCCTGCCCAGCCAGCGCACCGGATCGGCTTACGAAGGCCCGATCCTCTCGGCGCTGCTGACCCTGGCGATCCCTATCGTGGCGGGCAACCTGCTGCAGTCCGCTTACCAGCTGCTCGACGCATTCTGGGTGGGCCGGCTGGGCGCCGCGGCGGTGGCGGCGGTACAGATCACCTTCCCGATCACCTTCCTGATGTTCGCGCTCGGCGCCGGCTTCTCCATCGCCGGCTCGACGCTGATCGCCCAGTATGTGGGCGCCCGCAACCAGGCCATGGTGAACCGGGTGGCGGCGCAGACCATGCTGCTGGTGGCGGTGATCTCGGCGCTGCTGGGGCTGATCGGCTATGCCATCGCGCCGGGCTACCTGCGGGCCATGGGCATCGGCGCCGACGTCTATCCCGGCGCGCTCAGCTACATGCGGATCGCGTTCGTCAGCTTGATCTTCAGCTTCAGCTTCGCCGTGTTCCAGGCGGTGATGCGCGGCGTGGGCGAGGCCAAGCTGCCGATGTACGTCATTCTCGGTACGGTCGTCCTGAACGGCGGCCTCAGCCCGCTGCTGATTTTCGGCTGGGGGCCGATCCCGGGCCACGGCGTCACCGGCGCCGCCTTGTCGAGCCTGTTCACCCAGGGCGTCGCCGCCACCATCGCCATGCTGGTGCTGTTCGGCGGCCGCCACGGCATCCATGTGTCGTGGTCCGACTTCAGGCCCGACATATCCTACATGAAGCGCGCCTTCGTGCTCGGCTTCCCGTCCTCGATCGAGATGTCGACCCGGGCGCTCGGCGTCATCGTGCTGTCGTTCCTGGTGGCCAGCTTCGGCACCAAGACCATCGCCGCCTACGGCGTCGGCACCACCATCTTCCAGGTGGTGATCATCCCGGCCATGGGCCTCGCCATGGCCATCTCGGTGCTGGTTGGCCAGAACATCGGCGCCCACAATTCCAGGCGCGCCGGAGAGATCTCCCGGACCGGCGCCATCCTGGGCTTCGGCGGGCTCACCTTCCTGGGCGTGGTTGCCTTCATCTTCGCCCCGGCGATCATCGGCACGTTCATTCCGGGCGATCCGGCGGTCATCGCCGACGGCACGGCGTTCGTGCGCACCCAGTCCCTTGCCTGGGGCTTCATTGGCCTGCAGCTGTGCCTGGTCGGCGTGCTGCGCGCCAGCGGCAACATGCTGGCGACCATGATCATCGCGCTGGTCTCGCAATGGGTGCTGATGTTCCCGATCGCCTACGTGCTGTCGAAGCACACCGGGCTGGGCGCCGAGGGCATCTGGTGGGCCTTCCCCATCGCCAACGTCGCCGTCACCACCATCACCCTGATCTGGTACGTGAAGGGCGACTGGCGCTATGTCCGGCTCACCGACGACGAGCAGACCGTGGTCGCGGTCAGCGAAGCGGCCATGGCCGAGGAGCGGCGGCACTAGGCCTGAAGATGCTTGATCCCAAAATGGGATCAATGGTATTCTTGGTTCATGAGAATCATATCTCGCCGCACGTTGCGAGAGTTTGTGGACAGCCTGGCGGGCCACAAGGACCAGCCAGCGGTCAAGTCGGCACTGGACGCCTGGTTTGCCGAAGCCAGGAATGCGGCGTGGAAAAGCTCGGCCGACGTAAGGCAGCGATACGCGACAGCCAGCATCGTCACCGCGGAGCGCGTCGTGTTCAACATCAAGGGAAATGACTACAGGCTGGTGGTCGCGATCGACTTCGAGAAAGGAATCGTCTGGATCAAGTGGGTAGGCACCCACCGGGCCTATGACGATATCGACGTCACGGAGATAGAGCATGACGAATGAACTGAAGCCGATCCGTACCGAGGCCGACTATGAAGACGCCATGGGCCAGATGGCGGCGCTTTGGGGGGCAAGGTCAGCAACACCTGAAGGCGACCGGCTTGATATACTGGCAACGCTGGTCGATGCCTACGAGGCAACCCAGTATCCGATGGACCCGCCGGACCCTGTCGAGGCGATCAAGTTCCGCATGGAACAGCAGGGCCTTACACGCAAGGACCTCGAGCGCATGGTCGGCACCCGGGCGCGCGTTTCCGAAATACTCAATCGCCAGCGTAACCTGTCCATCGGCATGATCCGTAAACTTCACGACGTGCTCGGCATTCCGGCCGACGTGCTGATCCGTCCGACGCGCAAGGACGCCGCATAAGTTACGTCTGGGCGAGCGCCGCCTTCACCCTCGGCAGCACCCGGTTCATCAGCAAGTCGGCCCGCGCCCAGCCGCTTTCGAAGCTTTCGCCTGGGAACTTGGCCCAGAAATGCACGTCTTTGATCTGCGGCCAGGCCCTGAGCAGCGCGGTCAGCTCGCGCACCGCCGTTTCCGGGTCCCACAATTCATAGAGGCCGCCGGCGATGGCCGAGCGCGCGTCGGGGAACAGCGGCGTCGTCTCCGGCGGGCCGAACGAACCCCAGCTTATATAGGCGTTGGTCTGGTAGAGCACATGCGGCCCCACTTTCGCCGCCTCGCGCTCGGGGTCGTCGGCGACGATGGCCCAGTGGCCGGCATAGATGGCGCCGTCCTGCCTGCCCTTTGCCTTCAGCGCGTCCACGTAGACGTCGTGGCCGATGCCGCCGGTCGACAGGAAGCCGTCGCCGATCGCCGCCGCGCGCGCCATGGCCGGCGGACTCAGGCCGCCCATCAGCAGCTTCGGCGCATGCGCGGGCGCCGGCGTCACCCGCAGATTGTTGACGTCGAACCGCTTGCCGTGGAACTCGAATTTCTCGCCCGACCACGCCCGGCGGATGATCTCGACCGCCTCTTCCATCAGGCTGGGCCGGTGGCGCACGTCGCGGCCGAACTGGTCGAACTCCACCTGCCGGTAGCCGCCGCCGACGCCCAGGTCGAACCGCCCGCCGGTCAGCAGCGACACCGTCGCCGCGTCCTCGGCGATGCGGATGGGGTCGTGCAGCGGCAGCACCATCAGGTTGGTGCCGATCCGCATCCGCTTCGTCCGCGCGCCGATGGCGGCGGCGATCACCAGCGGCGACGGCGTGT
>JBKJNE010000488.1:0-8826 GCA_046596015.1 Alphaproteobacteria bacterium | reverse complement strand
GGTCAGTACCTGGCCCGAATAGGCCGGACGGACCCGGCGCAGCACCGCGTTGATGCGGGCGAGCAGCTCGCGCGGCGAATAGGGCTTGGTGATGTAGTCGTCGGCGCCGGTGTCGAGGCCGCGGATGCGGTCGCCCTCCTCCGTGCGCGCGGTCAGCATGATGATCGGGATGCCCGCCGTCTCCGGGGACTTGCGCAGGCGGCGGCAGACCTCGATACCCGGCACGAAAGGCAGCATCCAGTCCAGCAGGATCAGGTCGGGCGCGTGCTCCTTGGCCATCACCAGGCCTTCCTCGCCGTCGGTGGCGTGGATGACGCCGAACCCTTCCTTGTCCAGGTTGTAGCGCACCAGCTCGACCAGGCTCAGGTCGTCTTCGATGAGCAGAACGTTCGGCTTCATGTCGGATTTTCCTGTCACTCTCGATCAGTCTTCGTTGGGCCGCAGAACCGTGAAGCTGGTGCGGTCGCCCTTCGGACGCTTGTCCTCGAGGATTTCGCCGTTCACCAGGTAGAACACGATCTCGGCCAGGTTGGTCACGTGGTCGCCCATCCGCTCGACGTTCTTGGCGGCGAACAGCAGATGGGTGCAGGGCGTGATGGAGCGTGCATCCTCCATCATGTAGGTCAGCAATTCGCGGAACAAACTGTTGTAGAGCTCGTCGACCGGCGCGTCGCGCTCCCAGACGTCCATGGCCTTAACGGCGTCCTGGTCGATATAGGCATCGAGCACGTCCTTCAGCATCTTCTGCACCAGGTGGGCCATGTCGCCGACGGTGCGGACGATGCGGAAATTGTCCGACTCGTTGATGGCGGTGACCCGCTTGGCGATGTTCTTCGAATAGTCGCCGATGCGCTCGAGGATGCTCGACATCTTCAGGGCAGACACGATCTCGCGCAGGTCCGACGCCATGGGCTGGCGCCGCGCCAGGATCGAGATCGCGTCCTTTTCGATGGCGATTTCCAGGTCGTCGAGCGCCTTGTCGGCCTCGACCACCTGCTCGGCCCGTTCGGCGCTGCGCTTGAACAGCGCGTCGACGGCGCCGGCGATCTGCGTCTCGGCCAGCCCGCCCATGCGGGCGATGCTGGAGCGCAGGTTCTCCAGTTCCTTGTCGTAGGAAGAAACGATGTGGTCGTTAGGCATGTGGGTCCAGCCCTTGATAGGTGGGAAGCGCTACCCGAAGCGTCCGGTGATGTAGTCCCGGGTACGCTCCTCGCGCGGATTGGTGAAGATCTGTTCCGTGTTGCCGCGTTCGACGATCTCGCCGAGGTGGAAGAAGGCGGTCTTCTGCGACACGCGCGCCGCCTGTTGCATGGAATGGGTGACGATGACGATGGCGTAGTTCTCGCGCAACTCGTCGATCAGTTCCTCGACCCTGGCGGTGGCGATGGGGTCGAGCGCCGAGCAAGGCTCGTCCATCAGGATCACCTCCGGGCTGACGGCGATGGCGCGGGCGATGCACAGGCGCTGCTGCTGGCCACCGGACAGCGAGGTTCCCGGCTCGTCCAGGCGGTCGCTGACCTCGTTCCACAGGCCGGCCTTCTTCAGGCTGGTCTCGACGATGGCATCGTATTCGCTCTTCTTGGACGCAAGCCCGTGGATGCGCGGCCCGTAGGCGATGTTCTCGAAAATCGACTTGGGGAACGGGTTGGGTTTCTGGAACACCATGCCGACCCGGGCGCGGAGCTGCACGACATCGACCTTCTTGTCGTAGATGTCGGTGCCGTCCAGCAGGATCGAGCCAGTTACCCGGGCGCTATCGACCGTATCGTTCATGCGGTTCAGGCATCGCAGATAGGTCGACTTGCCGCAGCCGGACGGGCCGATCAGCGCCGTGACCTCGTTGTTGTAGATGTCCAGATCGACGCCCTTGATGGCTTCCTTGTCGCCATAGTAGACGTGCACGCCGCGGGTCTGGAATTTCAGCTTCGCGTCTTCGGTGCTCACTCGGATCCTCGCTTCAACGTCTGCTTCAGCCATTTTCATATCCGATCACCATTTGCGTTCGAAGCGTTTCCGCAGCAGCACCGCCACCGCGTTCATCAGGATGAGGAAGGTCAGCAGCACCATGATCGCCGCCGAGGTCTTCTCGACGAAGGCGCGTTCCGGGCTGTCGGCCCAGAGATAGATCTGCACCGGCAGCACCGTCGCCGCGTCGGTGATGCCGCCCGGAATGTCGACGATGAACGCCACCATGCCGATCATCAGCAGCGGCGCCGTCTCGCCCAGCGCGTGCGCCATGCCGATGATGACGCCGGTGAGGATGCCCGGCATCGCCAGCGGCAGCACATGATGGAACGTCACCTGGACCTTGGAGGCGCCCAGGCCGGTAGCGCCGGCGCGGATCGACGGCGGCACGGCCTTCAGCGCCGCCCGCGCCGCGATGATGATCACCGGCATGGTCATCAGCGCCAGGGTCAGGCCGCCGACGATCGGCGCAGAGCGCGGCAGATGCATGACGTTGAGGTAAACGGCCAGGCCCAGCAGACCGAAGACGATCGACGGAACCGCGGCCAGGTTGTTGATATTGACCTCGATCAGGTCGCTCCAGCGGTTCTTCGGCGCGAACTCCTCGAGATAGACGGCGGCGAGCACGCCCAGGGGAAAGGCCACCCCCAGCGTCACCAGCAGCGTCCAGAAGGATCCGACGACCGATCCCCAGACGCCGGCCATCTCCGGCTCGCGCGAGTCGCCGCCGGTGAAGAAGTCCGAGCTCAGGGTGCCGCGGATCGCGTCGGCCTTTTCCATGGCCTCCAGCCAGCCGATCTGCTTGTCGTTCAGCCGCCTGTCCGATTCCGCGACATCCCGGTCCATGGAGCCGTTCACGATGGTGTGCACGTCGTCCGATGTCGGCAGCCAGACCTCGACGGTGCTGCCGACGACGCCGGGATCCTCGCGCACGATCTGCGCCAGCTTCTGGCGCGCGCCGGAACTGACCAGGTCCGTCAGATCACGCACGTCCCGGCGCTGGGTGACGTCCGGGAACATGGATTGCAGGCTCGTCCGGATCATCCCCGCGAAATCGGCGGCGGCGATGGCGGTATCCACTTCGTCAGGCGTCTTGCCCTTGAGGGAGCCGCCGAACTGCTCGGGATCGAGGCTGACCTGCAGCCGGACCTGCGTCTGGGTAAAACCGGGGATGCCGGTCAAGATGATGCTGCCCAGCAGCAGGACCAGCACGGCCATGGCGAAGAAGATCGCGCCAAGGCCGTACCACTTGAAGCGGGCGTCGGCGGCGTAGCGGCGCGCGATGCGATGCTGCATCGCGTCCGACGCCCAGTCGGTACGCTGACCCGTGTCAGTCATATTGCTCTCTGTACTTTCGGACCACCCGCAGGGCGATCACGTTGAGCGAAAGGGTGACGATGAACAGCACCAGGCCCAGGGCAAAGGCGGCCAGTGTCTTGGCGCTGTCGAACTCCTGATCTCCGACGAGCAGCGTGGCGATCTGGACCGTGACCGTGGTGACCGCCTCAAGCGGATTGGCGGTCAGGTTCGCCGCCAGTCCCGCGGCCATCACGACGATCATGGTCTCGCCGATGGCGCGGGAAACCGACAGCAGAAACGCGCCGACGATACCGGGGAGCGCGGCGGGGATGAGAACCGAGCGGATCGACTCCGCCCGCGTCGCCCCAAGCGCATACGAACCGTCCCGCATCGACTGGGGAACGGCGGTCAGAGCGTCGTCGGACAGCGACGACATGAAGGGAATGATCATCACGCCCATCACGAGGCCCGCGGCCAGCGCGCTTTCCGAAGCGACGTTCAGGCCCAGAAGGCCGCCCGTGTCGCGAATCCAGGGCGCCACGACCAGCGCCGCGAAGAAGCCGTAGGCGACCGTGGGGACGCCGGCGAGGATCTCCAGCATCGGCTTGATCAGCGAGCGCACCCGCTGGTCCGCGTACTGGGTCATGTAGACCGCCGAAAACAGCCCGACGGGTACCGCGACCAGCATGGCGATGAAGGTGATCAGCAGCGTGCCCGCGAACAAGGGGACGGCGCCGAACGATCCTTCGCTGGCGACCTGATCGGCACGCATCGCCATCTGCGGGCTCCATTCGAGCCCGAACAGGAACTCGAACGGCGACACCTTGCCGAAGAAGCGCCCGGCTTCGAATACCAGGGAGAGCACGATGCCGACAGTCACCAGCACCGCGACGAGAGAGCAGGCCACCATGATCAGCCAGACGACGCGTTCGACCTTGTTGCGGGCCCGCATGTCCGGCTTTATCCGGGAGAACGCGAAGAAACCGCCGGCGATGGCGACGGCAACGGAAGCCACGAAGGTTCCCCACAGCCCGGTCAGCAGCAGCGACCGGTACGCCTCGCCGTTCGCGGCGAGGGCGGGGTCGATGTCCTCGGAGACCAGGTTACCGGAAACGTAGTTCCGGATGTCGTTGAGCAGCAGCCCGAGGCGGTCCGAGCCGATCGTCGGGTCGGCCTCCTGAAGCCGGCCGGCCATGATGCCATCGACGATGGCCGGCCCGACGGCGATCCAGATCGCCAGCACCAGCAGGGCGGGGAGCAGGCACCAGACCAGCGCGTACAACCCATAGTGGCCGGGCAGCGAATGAAGTTCGGAGACGTGCCCGTCGACCAGCCTGAGCGACTTGGTGCGGCTGGCGACGAAGGCGATGGCCGTGCTCAACACAATGAGGATGAGGGCCAGGCTAAGCGGGCTCATGCGAGCAGTTTCCTTCGGGTCTTGAAGGCCGGACCGAACGCGGCGTGGCGTCGTTCGGTCCGGCTCCAGTCTTTTTTGTCCTGACAGGCCCGAAGGACTATTTGAGTTCGTCGCCCGTCATCGGCGTCCAGGTCAGCGCCTTGTCGCGCACCGCCTTGCGATCGGCGTCCGGAAGGGCGATCAGGCCCTTGTCGGCGGCGTAGCCGTTCGGCCCGACGGCCTTGTCGCTGACGAACTCGGCCACGTATTCCTTGATGCCCGGCACGGCGCCGACATGCTGCTTCTTGACGTAGAAGTACAGCGACCGCGACACCGGATACTTGCCCGAGGAAATGTCGTCATAGTCCGGCGCGACGCCGTCGATGGTGCCGCCCTGGATCTTGTCGGCGTTCTCCTCGAGGAAGCTGTAGCCGAAGACGCCGACCAGATTCGGGTTGGCGACAAGCTTCTGGACGATCAGGTTGTCGTTTTCGCCACCCTCGATATAGGCGCCGTCCTCGCGAACGCCGCGGCAGATCGCCTCGTACTTCTTCTCGTCGGCCTTCTTCATGTCGGCAAGCTTCGGGAAGGTCTTGCAACCGCCTTCCATGGCCAGCTCGTTGAACGCGTCGCGGGTGCCGGAGGTCGGGGGCGGTCCCATGACCTCGATCTTGGTCTTCGGCAGGCTCGGATCGACGTCGCTCCAAAGCTTGTTGGGATTGGGAACCAGGTTGCCGCCCTTGCCAGGAACCTGCTTGCCGAGCGCCAGGAACAGCTGCTTCAGCGTCAGGTTCATCGGCTTGGCCTGCTTGGTGTTGGCGATGACGATGCCGTCGAAGCCGATCTTCACCTCGATCGGCGCGACGCCGTTGGCGTTGCAGCTCTCGAGCTCGGACTTCTTGATGCGGCGCGAGGCGTTGGTGATGTCGGGATGCTGGACGCCGGCGCCGGCGCAGAACAGCTTCATGCCGCCGCCAGTGCCCGTGCTTTCAACGATCGGGGTCTTGAATTTGCTGGTTTTGCCGAATTCCTCCGCGACGACCGTCGAGAACGGAAACACCGTCGACGAGCCGACAACGCGAATCTGGTCGCGGGCATGGGCCGCGCCAGTGGTTGCGGCGCCGACGACCACGACGGCCGCCAGTCCGATAAGGGTCTTTTTCAACACGATGTTTCTCCGATCATCAGTTGAGGGTGAGCCACGTCTTCGGGGCGCGGCTGGCCGCTGCCCGTGCCCGGAACCTAAGGAGCCGCGGTGAAAGCAATAAGACAGTTACGTTACGGTTTTGTTACAAGGCGCCAAGCGGCGGGAAAACCGCTATTTTCCGCTGTGGTCCTCGGCGCGGGCCGGCAGGTAGACGGTCACGGTGGTGCCGACTCCAAGCTCGCTCTCGAACAGCATCCGGCCGCGGTGGCGGTTGACGATATGCTTGACGATGGCGAGGCCGAGACCGGTGCCGCCCTTCTGCCGCGAGCGCGCCGGATCGACCCGGTAAAACCGGTCGGTCAAGCGCGGCAGATGCTCGCGGGCGATCCCCTCGCCCTCGTTGGTGACCTTGACCACGACGCCCGGGCCGCCGGTCTCCGGCAGCCGCTCGACCACCTTGCCGCCGATCCGGATGGTGCTGCCGGCGCGGCCGTACTTGATGGCGTTGTCGATCAGGTTCTGGAACACCTGGGTGAGCTGGTCGGCATCGCCGATCACCGGCGGCATGCCGGCGTCGAGGTCCACGGAGAAGGAGATCTCGCGGTCGCGAGCGGCCAGCGACAGCGCCTCGACAACGCCATCGATCACGTGCGACAGGTCGACGCTGTCCGACGGCACCACATGCTCGTCCAGCTCGATTCGCGACAGCGACAGCAGGTCGTCGATCAGCCGCGCCATGCGCGCCGACTCCTGCGCCATGATCTCGAGGAACCGCTCCTGGGCCGCCGGATCGCCCTTGGCCGGCCCCTGCAGCGTCTCGATGAAGCCGATGACGCTGGCGAGCGGCGTGCGCAGCTCGTGGCTGGCATTGGCGACGAAATCCGCGCGGAGCTGCTCCGAGCGCTTCAGCGCGGTGATCTCGTGCAGGGCGATGGCCATGGCCGGCGCCGCCTCGCCGCCGGCGGCCTTGTCGGCGATCGGCAGCGCCGCCAGCATGAAGTGGCGCTCGCCGGGACTGAGCAGGGTGATCTCCTCGCGCGAGACAGTGCTGCTGGCCAGCACCTGGTCCATGGCCTCGACGGCCGACGGATGGCGCAGCACCTGGGAGAAGTCGCGGCCCACCAGCCGGACGCCGAACAGCTCCCGCGCGGCGGAATTCGCCTCGACGACCCGCCGGTTGCCGTCGAGCAGCACCAGTGCGTCCGGGATCACGTCGATCACCGACTGGGCGTAGGACCAGGCCGTGCTTGAAGCCTGCGCCTCGGGCGCGGCCTTGAGCGACGCGGCGTCGCGGCGCACCATGGCCTCCCAGTAGAGGTAGACTGCGGGCGCGCAGGCGACGGCGATGATCACGGCGTGGGCTGCATGCAAACTGTGTGTGGCGACGAGCCCGAGGAGCACCGCCGCCGGCAGCGCCGGCGCGGCCTTCCACCACCCTGTCGATCCCTGTTTCATCACACCATCGACCATCGGCCCAATCCACCCGAAAGCGGCTCCCCACGCCGCATCCGGGCGCGGAATCAGAACAACCACGATTTTCGCTGTCAGTGCAACCGCAGTCTCATGACAAGGCCTTGCCTGACGGCGGGAAATGGCGCAAAAACGACAGCCGAACCGACCTGCCGGCTACAAATCAAGAGGATCCCCGAAGGATGGACCTGTCCTATTCCGACGAACAAGTCATGCTGCGCGACAGCGCCGAGCGTTTCGTCGATGCCCATTGCGGCGCCGACAATCTCCGCAAGATGCGCGCCTCCGAAGAAGGCTTCAGCCGCGCCTACTGGAAGCAGATGGCCGAACTCGGCTGGCTGGCGCTGCCGTTCACCGAGGAGCAGGGCGGCCTGGGCGGCACGGCGGTCGACACCAACGTGCTGATGGAAGCCTTCGGCCGCGGCCTGCTGATGGAGCCGTACCTCACCACCGTGGTGATGGGCGGCGGCGCGCTGAAGGCCGCCGGCGGCCGTGACGACCTGATCGGCGAGATCATCGAGGGTAACCTGCTGCTGGCGGTCGGCTATGCCGAGCCGCAGGCCCGCTTCGACCTGTTCGACGTGGCGACCACCGCCCGCAGGGACGCCGACGGCTGGATCATCGACGGCCACAAGGCCGTGGTGCTGCACGGCGACAGCGCCGACAGGATCATCGTCTCGGCCCGCACATCGGGCGACCGGCGCGACCGGAGCGGCATCAGCCTGTTCATCGTCGACCGCGGCGCCGCCGGGCTGGAGCGCCGCGCCTATCCGACCGTCGACGGCTCGCGCGCCGCCGAGCTGTTCTTCAACAGCGTCAAGCTCGGCGCCGATGCGCTGCTGGGCGAAGAGGGCAAGGGACTCCCTATCCTTGAGAAGGTGTCCGACGACGCCATCACGGCGCTGTGCGCCGAGGCGGTCGGCGCCATGAAGGTGCTGCTCGACACCACCGTCGAATACACCAAGACCCGCGAGCAGTTCGGCCAGCCCATCGCCAAGTTCCAGGTGCTGCGTCACCGCATGGCCGACATGATGATGGAATACGAGCAGGCCAAGTCCATGGCCCTCGTCGCCGCTCTCAAGGTCGACAGCGCCGACCCGGTCGAGCGCCGCAAGGCGGTCTCGGGCGCCAAGGTGCAGATCGGCAAGAGCGGCCGGTTCGTCGGCCAGCAGGCCGTGCAACTCCATGGCGGCATGGGCATGACCGACGAGCTTTCGGTAGGCCACTACTTCAAGCGGCTGACCATGATCGACATCCTGTTCGGGAACGTGGATCATCACCTGAAGCAGTTCAGCGCCGCGGCGTAAGCGGAAAACGGGGCCAGAAGGAAAAACGGGGAAACACCATGGATCTGTCGTTCACGCCCGACGAGATTGCCTTCCAGAACGAGGTGCGGGCGTGGATGGCGGAGAATTTTCCCGCCGACCTGCGCGCCAAGGTCGAGGCTGGCGAGAAGCTCTACAAGCTCGACCTGCTGCGCTGGCAGAAGATCCTCGCCGCCAAGGGCTGGATCGCGCCGGCATGGCCGGTCGAATATGGCGGCCCCGGC
>JBKJNE010000480.1:0-3554 GCA_046596015.1 Alphaproteobacteria bacterium | reverse complement strand
GCGGACGCGACGACAGCAACACCCAGGAAGTCGACATCAACGACGCCTACATCCGCTATGCGCCGAAGGATGCGAAGTACTTCGTCACCGTCGGCCAGCACAAGACCCCGAACGGCCTCGACCAGCTCGCGTCCAGCCCCAACCTGACGTTCCTGGAGCGCGCCAACGTGCTGGGCGCCTTCCTGGACCGGCGCACCGGCGGCGGCGACCGCAAGTTCGGCTTGTCCTACGCCTACAACGCCGACAACTGGACGGCCACCGTCGGCGTGTTCGGCCAGAACCTGGCGACCACCGGCGCGCCGTTGGGCGCGGCGCCGATCCCGGACGAAAGCTACGGCGTCCATGGGCGCTTCACCTGGGCGCCGATCCAGGAGGAAACCCGCTGGGTCCACCTGGGCGTGTCCGGCTTCTACCGCGAGACCGCCGGCCAGAAAGCCATCCGATTCGGCGACCGGCCCGAGGTACGCGTCGACAACGTCCGGACGATCGATACCGGCAACGTCAGCGCCGACAGCTACTACTTCGTCAGCGTGGAAGCGGCTGCAGCGTTCGGCGGCTTCAGCTTCCAGGCCGAATACGCCAACACCTGGGTCAACCGGCCGACCGGCGGCAACGTCAGCTTCGACGGCGGCTATGTCGCCATCGCCTATGTGCTGACCGGCGAAACGGTGAGCTACAAGAACGGCGTGGTCGAGGGGATCAAGCCGAAGAACAACTTCTCGCCCGGCGCGGGCGGATGGGGCGCCTGGCAGATCGCCGCGCGCTACAGCTTCATCGACCTGAACGACCTGAACGTGCTGGGCGGCAAGGAAGAAAACATCACCGTCGGCCTCAACTGGTGGATCAATCCGAACCTGCGCACCTCGTTCAACTACATCCGCTTCGACGCGAAACGGCAGGGTGTCCAGACCGCCGGGGACGCCTTCGCGCTACGCTTCGGGGTGAACTGGTAGGAATCGGCTCTGACCAGGGACGGCCCATCCCCGCCGGATGGGCCGTCCCGCTTCTCTCCCGATCAACGAACCGCGGCGGTTCCGAATCGTTCGGGGATGTGGCAGGCTGCGTTCCGGATGAAGCCTGGCCAGCGCTTCCAACCCGCGCATGGGGCCGCCCGCTGCCATGCCGCGCGTTCCAACCGTGGGAGACAGGACGGATGGAAAAATTCGTGATGCCGCCGCAATCACTCTGGTAATCCTATCGGACTTATAGTTTAAATTCCCAGCCCGGGTTACCACACGGGTTTTCGTCCGCCAATCAAGCAGCAGGAAATTCTCAGGCCCATGGCGTCCGCCGGCTCAAGGGGTAAACGACGGGTCATCCCAGGCTTCGGGATATCGCTCGGTTTCACCATCATTTATCTCGGACTGATCGTGCTGATTCCGCTCGCTGGTCTTGTGCTGAAGAGCGCAGGCCTGGGCTGGAGCGAGCTCTACCGCATCACCACCGACCTGCGCACCGTCAACGCCATCTGGCTGAGCGTGTGGACCGCGTTCATCGCCGCCATCATCAACGTGCCGTTCGGCGTGCTGGTCGCCTGGGTGATGGTGCGCTACCGGTTCCCCGGACGCCGCTTCCTCGACGCCGCCGTCGACCTGCCCTTCGCGCTGCCGACCGCGGTCGCGGGCATCGCCCTGACGGCGCTCTATGCGCCGAACGGCTGGGTCGGCGCCTATCTGGCGGAGTGGGGCATCAAGGCCGCCTACACACCGCTCGGCATCGTTATCGCCCTCACCTTCATCGGCCTGCCCTTCGTGGTCCGCACCGTCCAGCCGCTGATGGAGGACATCGACAAGGAGGTCGAGGAGGCCGCCGCCACCTTGGGCGCGAGCCGCTTCCAGACCGTCCGCCGGGTGATCCTGCCGGCGATCCTGCCCGCCGTGATCACCGGCTTCGCGCTCGCCTTCGCGCGGGCGATCGGCGAGTACGGCTCGGTGGTGTTCATCGCCGGCAACATCCCCTACGTGTCGGAGATCGCCCCGCTGCTGATCATCATCCGGCTGGAGGAATACAACTACGCCGGCGCCACCACGGTGGCGACGCTGATGCTGCTGATCTCGTTCACCCTGCTGATCGTGATCAACGGCATCCAGGCCATGACGCGGCGGAGATACGGCAATGGCTAGCCTGTTCAGCCGCGTCCCGATCGGCCTGCGCAGCGCCGTCAACGAGGGCTCGTTCACCCGCATCGCGCTGGTGCTGACCGCCGTCACATTCCTGGCGCTGTTCCTGATCATGCCGCTGGTGCTGGTGTTCGTCGAAGCGTTCCGCCAGGGCATCGGCGCCTATTTCGATGCGCTGAAGGAGCCGGACGCGCTGTCGGCCATGCGGCTGACGGTGACGGTCGCCGTCATCGCCGTGCCGCTCAACGTGGTGTTCGGCCTGGCCGCGTCCTGGGCCATCGCCAAGTTCGAGTTCCGCGGCAAGAACCTGCTGATCTCGCTGATCGACCTGCCGTTCTCGATCTCTCCGGTGATCTCCGGCCTGGTCTGGGTGCTGCTGTTCGGCTCCCATTCGGTGCTGAGTCCCTGGCTGCAGGCCCACGACATCCAGATCCTGTTCGCGTTGCCCGGCCTGGTGCTCGCGACCATGTTCGTCACCTTCCCATTCGTCGCCCGCGAGCTGATCCCGCTGATGCAGGAGCAGGGCACCACCGACGAAGAGGCCGCGCTGAGCCTGGGGGCGAACGGGCTGCAGACCTTCTGGCACGTCACCCTGCCCAACGTCCGCTGGGCGCTGGTCTATGGCGTGCTGTTGTGCACCGCGCGCGCCATCGGCGAATTCGGCGCGGTTTCGGTCGTGTCGGGTCATATAAGGGGCAAGACCAACACGATGCCGCTCCATGTGGAGATTCTTTACAATGAGTATAGTTTCGTCGGCGCCTTCGCGGTCGCTTCCGTCCTCGCCCTCCTTGCCCTCGTCACACTGGGAATCAAGGCTGTCCTCGAGTGGCGTTACGGCAACCAGCTCGCCTCAGGCCACCGGCACTAGGAGCTCCAGCGTGCGGATTTCGATCAGGAACGTGACCAAGCAGTTCGACCGGTTCCCGGCGCTGGGCGGCGTGTCGCTGGAAATCGGCTCGGGCGAGCTGGTGGCGCTGCTGGGTCCGTCTGGCTCGGGCAAGACCACGCTGCTGCGTTCGATCGCCGGCCTGGAGCACCCATCGTCGGGCCAGATCCTGTTCGATGGCGAGGATGTGTCCAACCTGTCGGTGGGCCAGCGCCGCATCGGCTTCGCGTTCCAGTCCTATGCCCTGTTCCGCCACATGACCGTGCTGCACAACGTGGCGTTCGGCCTCAAGGTCCGTCCGCGCAAGACCCGTCCCGCCCGCGCCGAGATCAGGAAGCGCGCGATGGAGCTGCTCGAGCTGGTGCAGCTCGGCGGCCTCGAGAGCCGCTTCCCGTCGCAGCTTTCCGGCGGCCAGCGCCAGCGCGTGGCGCTCGCCCGCGCGCTCGCCGTCAGTCCCAGCGTCTTGCTGCTGGACGAGCCGTTCGGCGCCCTGGACGCCACGGTGCGCAAGTCGCTCCGCAAGGAACTGCGCCGCATCCACGACGCCA
>JBKJNE010000441.1:0-7101 GCA_046596015.1 Alphaproteobacteria bacterium | reverse complement strand
AGCGCCCATCCCATGGCATCGCCGATCAGTCTGTTCCCCGTCATGTAGGGCGCGAGCAGATCCTTCAGCTTCACCCGAAAACTATCCAGATCATCGCTGATCCGCTCGGTGGATCGGCCGAACGACAATGCGTACCTGGTCATGAAGTCCACCGAAGCGGTTGCCTTGAATTCGGTGTATGCCTCGCATTCGTAAAGGAAGCCGGCGTCCGCGAGCTTTTCGGTCCCTATGAAGTCCCGCTTCGGTTCTCCCTTTTCATACGATTTTCGGAGTGCCGTGAGGGCCGGCTGCCAGGGATTTTCCTGCGTGAAACCGGATCCGCAAATCAGAATGCGGCCCTCCCGTTCCAGGTTTCGCGCGGCCAGCAGGTCGAGGCTTGGCTGGCCGATCCAATGTACGGCCCGGCCTATGACGATATGACTGAAGCTGCTGCCGCGATAACGGTCGGGCAGCGGGTCGGGCGCATTGACGTCGTGCAGGACATAGTCGACACGTTCGTGCCGCGGCGCGCTCGCGATCATCTGCTCGGAGAAATCCGTGGCGACCGCGCGGCCGATCCGGTCCGCGAATCCCAGCGAGAGTTGGCCTTGCCCGCAGCAGAGGTCGAGGATCGAGGTCCGCTCGTCGAATTTCAGATATCGGGAGACTTCATGGAACAGCGCCTTCGGGTAGGGAAGGCGGTAGCCGTAGTGATCCGATGCGAGTTCGAAGGAATCCTTGATATTTCTCGGCATGGATCGATCAGGCATTGCGTCCCGCCTAGACCTTCATCGGCGGAATCCGCCCGGCGGCGTGGGTCTCGCTGGGGCGCTTGACGCTGACCAGGCGGCCGTCGCGCTGCATCCGGCGGCCAGCGTCCTCCCAGAACGGCAGGCGCGGCGTCTCCTGCTCCCAATGCAGCACCGAGGCCTCGCTGCACCAGCGGTGCAGGTGCGGCATGGCGTTCTTGTGCGCGGCCGACGTCATGAAGGCGCGCATGGCCGTCTCGTCGCGCCAGGCCGACTTGGTCCAGAACGTCATCCCCGCGTCGCGGAATACCTCGACGCCCAGATTGCCGGGCGCGGCGCGGGCCTGGCGGGTGATCTTCACCGAATGCAGCAAGAAATCAGGCAGGAAACGCCAGGATCTTACGCGCAATCGTGTGATCGAGATGACCGCCATCGGGGTTCCTCAGGGAAGTGCCGGGAAGATATATGCAACTTCCTTCATGACACCAGCAATAACGGCACCGGGCGGCGTTCGGTTTCAAATGTCCGCTGGACCCGCCGCGAGGCGGCCGCGTCGCGGTCCATGACCAGCAGTCCCGGCCGCAGGTCCGCCAGTTCGGCCGCCAGCGCGGCGCCGTCCGGCTCGGAGAACTGCAGCAGCCGGGTCGCCAGGCCACGCCGCGACAGCCAGTCCGTTGCCCGCCGGCGTGCGGGGGCGTCCATGCCGTGGGGCAGCACCACGGCCAACTCCTTGCCGAAGGCGTCGGCCATCTCCCGAGCCACGCCCAGCACGCCGGTGTCGCCTTCGAACAGGGCGATCACCGGGCGGTCCCGGCCCATGCCATCGCCCAGCAGCAGCAGCGAGCACGCCATGGCGCCGACTGCGTCGCTGACGTGCCGGGCGGTGCGCGAGCAGATCGCCAGCAGGTCGCCCTGCAGCGCCTCGCGTGCTGCCACCTGCTCGGTATACCCGGTGGCGGTGCGGAACGACCAGCGCACGCCCGACGCCGCGCGGGCGAGCGCCGCCTCGGCCTGGTGCGCCAGCCGGTCCAGGCGGTGGTCCAGCATGGTCCGGTCGATCATACGGGTCACGCCGCCCCGGCTGGTCACCGCCCCGCCGAAGGGCAGCGAAACCATGTTCATCATGTCGCTGGTCTTGACGAACAGCGCGACCAGCTCGGCCTCGTAGGCGCGGGCCAGCCGCACGGCGGTGTCGATGGCCTCGCCCCCGAGCGATTCGGCCTCGATGGTCAGCACCACGCGGCTGACGACGCGGCGCCTGCGCCCGGCCTTGCGCTCGATCACAGGTCCGGTGGGGGCGGGCGTGTCGGTCATGCGTCGTTTTCCCACCTGGGCGGCTGGCCGAAGCGCTGCCGCGCCTGGGCGAAGCCGTGCAGCCGGTCGGCGACGCGGGCGTTGATGGTGCCCGGCGGGAACACGCCGTTCGCGTCAGCCTTGCCCGCGGCCACGCCGGTCAGGATCTCGATGCCCTGGTCGATGCTCGAGACCGCGTGGATATGGAATTTCTTCGCCTTCACCGCGTCGATCACCCGGTGATGCAGCATCAGGTGCTTGACGTTGGCGGTCGGGATCAGCACGCCCTGCCTGCCGCTCAGCCCGCGCTTCTCGCACAGGTCGAAGAAGCCCTCGATCTTGTAGTTGACGCCGCCGATGGCCTGCACCTGGCCGCGCTGGTTGACCGAGCCGGTGACCGCGAAGTGCTGGAAGATCGGCGCCTCGGCCAGCGCCGACAGCAGCGCGTAGAGTTCCGCCGACGAGGCGCTGTCGCCGTCGACGCCGCCGTATGACTGCTCGAACACCAGGCTGGCCGACAGCGACAGCGGCAGGTCCTGGGAATATTGCGCGCCCAGATAGCCGGACAGGATCAGCACGCCCTTTGAATGCAGCGGTCCGCCCAGCGCCACGGTGCGCTCGATGTCGAGCACGTCGCCGCGGCCCAGCCAGACGCGGGCGGTGATGCGGCTGGGCTTGCCGAACGAGGCGGCGCCGATGGCATAGACCGACAGGCCGTTGATCTGGCCGGTGACGGCGCCCGCCGTATCGATCAGCATGGTCTGGCGGACGATCTCGGCCTGCATGCGCTCGGAGATGCGGCTGACCCGGCGGCGGCGGGCGTCGATGGCGGCGTCCACGTCGGCGGCCATCACCACCTCGCGGCCGATCTTGCCGGCCAGGTAATCGGCCTCGCGCATCAGGTCGGTCAGGTGCTCCACATTGGCCGACAGCCGCTCGGAATCCTCCTCCTCGCGCGACATGTCGTCGATCAGCCGGGCGACCGCGTCGCGGTGGAACGGCTTCAGGTCGTCGCCGCGCGCCCGGGCGGCGATCAGCCGCGCCATCTTCAGCACCGTCTCGGCGTCGCGGATCACCCGCTCGTCGAAATCGGCCATCACCTTGAACAGGCCGGGAAAATCCGGATCCCAGGTGTGCAGCGGATAATAGATATTGCTCTCGCCCAGCAGGATGATCTTCACCTGCAGCGGAATGGCTTCCGGCTCCAGCATGGTGGTGACCGGCAGGCCCATGGCGCCGAACACCGGCTCGATGCGGATCTCGTTCGCCCGCACCGCGCGCTTGAGCGCTTCCCAGGCCATGGGCTGCATCAGCACCTTGCGGGCGTCGAGCAGCAGATAGCCGTCGTTCGCCCGGTGCAGCGCGCCGGCCCGGATCATGCTGAAGTCGGTCACCAGCGTGCCCATCTCCACCCGCTGCTCGATGCGGCCGATCAGGCGCTCATAGGTGGGCTCGTCCTCATAGACCACGGGCGACGGCCCGCCCTCCTGGTGCTCGACGATCAGGTTGACCAGATAGCGGCGGAAGTAGATCTCCGGGCCCGGGCCCCTGCCCGGCGCCTTGTCGTCCTCGGCCGGCTTCTGCGCCTTTAGGAACAGGTCGACGCTGTCCTTCAGGTCGGCGTGGACCCGTTCCAGATGCGCGGCGACGTCCTCGAGATCGGCGAAGCGCTCCTGCACGGCCCGCACCAGGCCGCCGGTGGCGAACTCGGCGGTCTCCTCGTTCACCGCCTCGATGCGCTCGCGCACCTCCCGCAGCACCGCCGGCATCTTCTGCATGGCGATGCGCAGGCCTTCCTGCAGGGTCCTTATGTCCTCCTCGATGCGCTTGCGCTCGTCCTCGGGAAGCTTGTTGAAGTTCTCCGGGTCCATCACCTTGCCGTCGTCTAGCGGCGCGAAGCCCATGCCCATGGGCGTGTTCAGCAGGGTGATGTTCTTCCCGGCCGCCTGGCCGCGCAGCTCCTCCAGCGCGGCGTTCTGGTGGCGCTCGGCCTCGTCCTGGATGGCCTGGACGGCGTTGCGGTAGTCCTCGCCGGAAAACGCGTTGGTCAGCGCGGCGCGCACGTCGCGCACGAGCTGCTCCATGGCCTCGGCGAAGGCCGCGCCGCGGCCCGCGGGCAGCGACAGCGCGTTGGGGCGGCGTTCGTCCTCGAAATTGTAGACATAGGCCCAGTCGCGTTCGGCCGATTGTTTCGACGCCGCCTGCTCGACCAGGCCGCGCACCAGCCGGTACTTGCCGGTGCCGCGCGGGCCGACGGCGAACAGGTTGTAGCCGGGCTTGTCCATGCCCAGCGCGAACTCGATGGCCTCGATGGCGCGCTGCTGGCCGATGACGCCGTTGGCATCGGTGAGCTCGGAGGTGGTCTCGAACCCCAGCGAGGAGGCGTCGCACTGCCCGCACAGCGCGCTGGCGGGCAGCGGCAGATGGACCGGCGCGTCGGTTTTGGCGGCTTTCTTCGTCGGCATGCGGCTCCTCCCCCGGGCAAAATAGGGCGGCTGACCCGAAAAGTCTTGATTGAACGCGCGGGGATGCGAGAAACGAGGCTGGTTCCGCACTGCACCGAGCCGCTCATGCCCAAGGTTTCCAAGCGCAGCGACATCCCCGCGTTCCGCGTCATGGACGTGATGACCGCCGCTGCCGCGCTGGAAGCGCAGGGGCGGCACATCATCCACATGGAGGTGGGCGAGCCGGGCACGCCGACACCGGCCCCGGTGATCGACGCGGCCGAGCGCACCATGCGCGCCGGGCGCGGCGGCTACACGGTGGCGCTGGGCATCCCTTCCTTGCGCGAGCGCATCGCCCGGCATTATGGCGAGGCGTACGGCGCCGACGTGGACCCGAAGCGGGTGATCGTCACCACCGGCTCGTCGGCGGCGTTCACGCTGGCGTTTTCCGCCTGCTTCGACATCGGCGACCGCATGGCGATCGGCCGGCCGTGCTATCCGCCCTATGAGCGGATCATGCGCACGCTGGGCATCGAGGCGGTGGAGCTGCGCACCACGCTGGCGGACAATTTCCAGCCCACGCCGGCGCACCTGGCGTTCGTCGACCGGCTGGACGGCCTGCTGGTCGCCAGCCCGTCCAATCCCACCGGCACCATGATCGATGCAGGGCGAATGGCCGCGCTGGGCGCGGCCTGCGAAGAACGCGGGATAAGGCTGATCTCGGACGAGATTTACCACCGCATGGTGTTCGACGGCGATGAAGTGACGGCCCTGTCGTTCAACCCGGACGCGGTGGTGATCAACAGCTTCTCGAAATATTACTGCATGACCGGCTGGCGCATCGGCTGGATGGTGGTGCCCGAGGTGCTGATCCGCCCGGTCGAGCGGCTGGCGCAGAACCTGTTCATTTCGCCGCCCACGGTCGCCCAGCACGCGGCGCTGGCCGCGTTCGACTGCGCCGAGGAGCTTGATGCGCGCGTGGCCCGGTACAAGGCCAACCGCGACCTGCTGCTGGCCGAACTGGAGCCGCTGGGCCTGAGCTTCGCCAACGCGCAGGGCGCGTTCTACCTCTACGCCGACGTCTCGCGCTTCACCGAGGACAGCGCCGCGTTCTGCCGCGCCATGCTGGAAGGCGCCGACGTCGCCACGGTGCCGGGCACGGATTTCGACGAGGTCGACGGCGACAGGTTCATCCGGCTGTGCTTCGCGGGGACAGGCGCGGACATGGAAGAAGCGGCGCGGCGGCTGAAGGACTGGCTGCCGAGGCAGCAGCCCTGAACAAAAGAAAACGGCCTCCCGGCCGTACCCGGGAAGCCGTTTTCGGAAAAGAACCCAAGCCGTGTTCCTAAAGTGACCTCAGGCGGCGTAGGCCGTCGGCATGTCCGGGGCGCGCATGATGCGCTTCAGTTTCTCGAAGGCGCGCACCTCGATCTGCCGAACGCGCTCGCGCGAGATGCCGTGCTCCTGCGACAGGGCGTCCAGGGTCGGCGGATCGTCGCGCAGTCTGCGATTGATCAGAATATGCTGCTCGCGCTGGTCGAGGTGGGTCAGGCAGCGGGTCATCAGCGCCCGGCGCTTGGCCATCTGGTCGTTCTCGATCAGCGAGTCCTCCTGCGAGGCCTCGCCGTCCTCCAGCCAGTCCTGCCATTCCGTGTCGTCCTCGTCCGAGATCGTCACGTTCAGCGACTGGTCGCGGCCGAACAGCCGCTGGTTCATGGAGATCACGTCCTCCTCGCTCACCTGCAACTGGTGGGCGACGAACGCGACCTGCTCGGGCGTCAGCGTGTCCTCCTCGATGGCGCGCAGATTGGTCTTCAGCCGGCGCAGGTTGAAGAACAGCTTCTTCTGCGCCGAGGTGGTACCCAGCTTCACCATGGACCACGACCGCAAGACGTATTCCTGGATCGTCGCCCGGATCCACCACAGCGCGTAGGTGGACAGGCGGAAGCCGCGTTCCGGCTCGAAACGGTCGATGGCCTGCATCAGACCCACATTGCCCTCGGCCACCAGTTCGCCCAGCGGCAGTCCGTAGCCCCTGAAGCCCTTGGCGACCTTCACGACAAGGCGAAGATGGCTGCCCACGAGCTGCTCGGCGGCATGCCCGCAGCGATTCCGCTGCCAGGCCAGCGCCAGTGCCTGTTCGGTACTTGCATCGAGAACCGAGTAGCGCCGCATTTCCTTGAGGAAGCGGCCAAGATTCTCATCCGCGACAAAAGTTGCTCTCGACATCTCACCCCGATGGATCGTGGAACCTAGGGTTTCGTGCCCTCGTCACGATGAAGAATGGTGCCCGGTAGATGAACGCCGCCTGAACATGAACGGTTCCTGGCGTTCAGATTCCACTTTAAGAGGACTTGCCGAAGGCCTTGGCTGCCGCGGATTCAGCGGCGCCGGAAAATCGCCGCCAACCCGCGAGCGAAGGTCTGGCGGCGGGCGGCGCACCGCGCAGGCTGGCCATGGCCAAACCGGTGATCTGCCAGGACGGTTTCGCGCAGTTTATCCGATCGCCAATCGTTGCCCTAAGCCCTGTTCTTGGCTATTAAACGAAGGCCCGAGGGGAAACCCTTCGGCACGGATGACTATATTGCGATATGGGCATCCGCACGGGGCCGCGGCACGGGGATTTGAAGTGAGAC
>JBKJNE010000251.1:0-3255 GCA_046596015.1 Alphaproteobacteria bacterium | reverse complement strand
CTCAACACCCTGATCGACTATCGCTACAAGCAGCATTTCAAGGCCCAGAGTGGCGCGCCCGGCGCCGGACAGGACCGCACCGGCCGCAATGGCGAGGACGCGGTGCTGCGCGTGCCCGTGGGCACCCAGGTGTTCGAGGACGACAAGGAAACCCTGCTCGCCGACCTCACCGAGGTGGGCCAGCGGGTCAAGCTGCTGTCGGGCGGCAATGGCGGCTTCGGCAACGCCTATTTCAAGAGCTCGACCAACCGCGCCCCGCGCCACGCCAATCCGGGCCAGGAAGGCCAGGAGCTGTGGGTGTGGCTGCGCCTCAAGCTGATCGCCGACGCCGGCCTCGTCGGCCTGCCCAACGCCGGCAAGTCGTCGTTCCTCGCCGCCGTGTCGGCGGCGCGGCCCAAGATCGCCGACTATCCGTTCACCACGCTGACGCCCAACCTCGGCGTGGTCGGCGTCGACGGCAAGGAATTCGTCATGGCCGACATCCCCGGCCTGATCGAGGGCGCCTCCGAAGGGCTGGGGCTGGGCACGCGGTTCCTCGGGCATGTGGAGCGCTGCGGCGTGCTGCTGCACCTGGTGGACGGTACGCTCGATGACGTGGCCGACGCCTACAAGACCATCCGCCGCGAGTTGAAGCGCTATGACGCGATCCTCGGCGACAAGAAGGAGATCGTCGGCCTCAACAAGATCGACGCGCTGACACAAGAGGAAATCGAGGAGAAGCTGGCGGCGCTGAAGAAGGCCAGCCGCAAGACCGTCCACCCGCTGTCGACGGTCAGCGGCGAAGGCGTGCAGACCGTGCTGCGCGCGCTGTGGAAGGTGATCGAGGCAAGGCGCAAGGGCGAGGCCGCCGACGCGAACGCCTACAACGATCCCTGGCGGCCGGTCTAGGATGGCCGCCATGCAATATGATTTCGCCGGCGCGCGGCGCATCGTCATCAAGATCGGCTCGGCCACGCTGGTCGATCGCCGCACCGGCCTGCGCCGCGGCTGGTTGGCGTCGCTGGCCGAGGATATCGTCGCGCTGCGGGCGCGCGACACCCAGGTGATCATCGTTTCGTCGGGCGCGGTGGCGCTCGGCTCGCCCCATCTCGGTCCCGCGTTCAACCGGGCCCGGCTCGCCGACAGCCAGGCCGCCGCCGCCGTCGGCCAGATCAAGCTGGCGCATGCCTACCAGGAAACCATGCTGCGCCACGACATCACCGTGGCGCAGATCCTGCTGACCCTGGACGATACCGAGGTGCGCCGCCGCTACCTCAACGCCCGCGACACCATCGAGGCGCTGGTGCATCTGGGCGCCCTGCCGGTCATCAACGAGAACGACACGGTGGCGACCACCGAGCTGCGCTACGGCGACAACGACCGGCTGGCGGCTCGGGTGGCGCAGATGATCTCGGCCGACTGCCTGGTCATCCTGTCGGACGTGGACGGCCTCTATTCGGCCGATCCCGGGATCGATCCCGGCGCCACCATGCTGAAGCACATTCCGCGCATCACCCCCGAGATCGAGGAGATGGCGGGCGACACCAAGGCCGACGGCGTCGGCCGCGGCGGCATGGTCACCAAGATGGCCGCCGCCAAGATCGCCGTGCCGTCGGGCTGCCACGTGCTGATCGTCAATGGCGGGCCGGACCATCCCATCGGCCGCTACCGCGACACCGGCACCGGCACCTGGTTCGAGGCCCACGAGGCGCCACTGACCGTGCGCAAGCAGTGGATCGCCGGCACCCTGCGGCCAACCTCGGTGCTGACGATCGACGCGGGCGCCGAGGACGCGCTACGCCAGGGCAAGAGCCTGCTGGCCGCCGGCGTCACCGATATCAAGGGCGTGTTCGAACGCGGCGACACGGTCACCGTGCAGGGCGCCGATGGCCGCGACCTGGCGCGCGGGCTTGTCGCCTATTCAAGCGACGAGGCGCGCCGTATCATGGGCCGGCGCAGCGCCGCCATCGAGGAATTGCTGGGCTACAAGGGACGCGGCCCGCTGATCCACCGGGATCATCTGGTGCTGCTGCAGGAGACAAGGTCATGACCGTCGCCGGAATGCGCAAGGCGGGCAACGAGATCGACACCGTCATGCAGGCGCTGGGCGCGGCGGCGAAGGATGCCGCGCGCACGCTCGCCACCGTTCCGACCGGCAAGAAGAACGCGGCGTTGCGCTTCGCCGCCCAGGCCGTGCGCGCCCGGTCGGCCGAGATTCTCGCGGCCAACGCCAGGGATCTGGCATCGGCGACGGACCGGGGCCTGAGCAAGGCGCTGCTTGACCGGCTGACCCTCAACGAGGATCGCATCGAGGGCATGGCGAAAGGCCTCGACGAGGTGGCGGCGTTGAACGACCCGGTCGGCGAGACCATCGCCGAATGGGACCGGCCCAACGGCCTGCACATCGCGCGGGTGCGCCAGCCGCTGGGCGTCATCGGCATCATCTACGAATCCCGCCCCAACGTGACGGCGGATGCCGGCGCGCTGGCGCTGAAGGCCGCCAATGCCGCCATCCTGCGCGGCGGCACGGAAGCGGTACACTCCAACCGGGCGATCATGGCGTGCCTTGCCGAAGGCCTGGCGAAGGCGGAACTGCCCGCCGCGTCGGTCCAGCTCGTGCCCACCCAGGACCGCGAGGCTGTCGGCATCATGCTGGGCATGGCAGGCGTCATCGACGTCATCGTGCCGCGCGGCGGCCGCTCGCTGGTCGAGCGGGTGCAGAACGAGGCGCGGGTGCCGGTGTTCGCCCATCTCGAGGGCATCACCCATACCTATGTCCACAGCGCGGCCGACCTCGACATGGCGCGCCGGATCGTGGTCAACGCCAAGATGCGCCGCACCGGGATCTGCGGCGCCACCGAATGCCTGCTGATCGACCGGGCGGTGCTCGGCAGCCACCTGCGGCCGATCGTCGACGACCTGATCGCCAAAGGCTGCGAGGTGCGCGGCGACGCCGAGGCGCGCAAGATCGACCCCCGCATGGTGCCCGCCACCGACGCGGACTGGGGCGTGGAGTACCTGGACGCCATCATCGCCGTGCGCACGGTCGGCGGGCTGCAGGAGGCCATGGATCACATCGCCCGCTACGGATCGAGCCACACCGAGGCGATCATCACCGGGGACGCGGCGGCCGCCGCCAGATTTCTGGGCGAGGTCGGCTCGGCCATTGTGCTGCACAACGCCTCGACCCAGTTCGCCGATGGCGGCGAGTTCGGCATGGGCGCCGAGATCGGCATCTCCACCGGCAAGATGCATGCCCGCGGCCCCGTGGGCGTG
>JBKJNE010000310.1:0-2802 GCA_046596015.1 Alphaproteobacteria bacterium | reverse complement strand
TGGCTTCGACCGGCCCAACATCCGGCTCAACGTCGAACCCAAGCACGACTGGAAGCGGCAGTTGCTGGGCTTCGTCAAAGGTCACGCCGGCAAGAGCGGCATCGTCTATTGCCTGTCGCGCAAGAAGACCGAGGAGGCCGCCGAGTTCCTCACTGGCAATGGCATCCGCGCGCGCGCCTATCACGCCGGCATGGACAAGGACGGCCGCGAGATCAACCAGAACGCCTTCATGACCGAACCGGGCCTCGTCATGGTGGCGACCATCGCCTTCGGCATGGGCATCGACAAGTCGGACGTGCGCTACGTGTTCCACGCCGACCTGCCGGGGAGCCTCGAGGCCTACTACCAGGAAATCGGCCGCGCCGGCCGCGACGGCGAGGCTGCCGAGGCGCATATGCTGTTCGGCCTCGGCGATATCCGCATGCGGCGGATGTTCATCGACCAGGAGGACTCCGACAGCGAGCGCAAGCGGCGCGAGCATCAGCGGCTCGACGCGCTGCTCGGTTATTGCGAGGCACCGGCCTGCCGCCGGCAGATACTGCTGTCCTATTTCGGCGAGCCGTCGGCGCCCTGCGGCAATTGCGACGTCTGCCTGTCGCCGGTGGCGCTGGAGGACCGGACCGCCGACGCCCGCAAGGCGCTGTCGGCAATCCACCGCACCGGCGAGCGCTACGGCGTCGCCCATGTCATCGACGTGCTGCGCGGCGCCGACACGGAGAAGGTGATGATGGCCGACCATCACCGTCTGCCGGTGTTCGGCACAGGTGCCGAAACCAAGAAGGAGGCGTGGCGCTCGCTGATCCGGCAGATGGTCGCGGCGGGGTTCCTGAAGATCGATATCGGCGGCTTCGGCGGTCTCGCCATGACGCCCAGGGGCCGCGCGCTGCTGAACGGCGACGGCAGCTTCGCGTTCCGGCCGGAGGCGCTGAAGCCGGTGTCGCGCAAGACGGCGCGCGGCACGGCCGAGCCCGTCGAGATGACCGGCGAGGACCACTCACTGCTCGCCGCGCTGAAGGAGCTGCGCCTGCGCCTCGCCAAGGAGCGGCATGTGCCGGCCTATGTGATCTTCTCCGACCGGACCCTGGCCGACATGGCCCAGCGCCGGCCGCGCGACCGCGACGGGTTCTCCACGGTCAACGGCGTCGGCGCCGCCAAGCTGCGGGAATTCGCGGACGTGTTCCTACAGACCATCCGCGATCACCGGGTCTGAGCCCCTTTTTCAGGATGTTCCCGGCTGGAGGGATGATTCCGCACCTCGACCGAGATCGCATTGAAATTTGGGGATCGGCCGATACTGTGGAATGATCGGGTTCTCTCCGGGCCAACGGACAGCATGAACAACGCGGTCTTGCGCAACTGGAACTGGGCGTTGACCTTCACTGCCGCGTCGGCGGCGCTGGCGCTCGCCGTCATGGTGTTCGCCGGCCAGCAACTGTTCGTCGATCCGGTGCCGTTCTATATCGGCGCCACGCCGCTGCTGGCCAACGAGTACATCCAGGCCGTCGGCGCGCTCTACATCAGCGCGACCGACACGGGCGTGAACCTGGCGCTGGCGATCCTGGTGGGCGCGGCCTTCACTATCGTCAAGTACGGCATCGGCCCGCGCTTCAAGCGGGTGCTGTTCCTGCTGTTCGTGTCGCTGACCGCGGCCATGTTCACCATCTTCGCGGCGCAGAAGGCGAAAATGGGCCTGATGATCCAGATGCAGTACGCCCGGGTGGACCTGGAGCGTCTGGAAGCCATTCTCACGTCCCTCTATCTGGGGTTATTCTTGGAGGCGGCGTTCGCCTTGATGGCGATCGCCATGATCTGGTGGGACGCGCACCATGCCGAGGATGCCCAACCTCATCTTGCCGTGGCTGACGGCGGCCCTGCTGACGGCGGGGCCGGCGATGCCGCTGCGGTCGGAAGAACCGAAGACACAGCTGGACTCGTCGCAGCTGGAGTGGTCGGAGCCGCAGCCGCCGGAACTGCCGACCCAGGCGCCGCCGCCGCCCCCGCCGGACAACAGCCAGGCTGAGGCCGAACCGCTCGGCATCCTGATTTTCGAGAACGGCGACGATCGCCTGGTCATCACCGAGGACGGCAAGGAACGCGTCCAGGACGGCAGCATCCTGCGGGTGCCTGCCACCGGCGAGCCGGTCAGGGTCAACGTCCACGTTTCCAGGATCATGGGTCCAGGCGACTACGTCGTCACGGTCACGCCGAAGGACGAGAACCTCGCCACGGTGACCGTCGCCAAGGGCGGTAGTGTCGAGGTATCGCAGGATTTCGAGCGGGGCGGCAATTTCGTCCTGCAGGTGCCGCGGCTGCCGCAATATGTCGCCAGCCTCACGAGCAGGTTCACGCCGCTGGGCTATGGCCGCGCCGGCCGCTGGCGGCTGCGGTCGGTGCCGTCGGGCGCGAAGGTGAAGGTGGTCGATCAGGTCGTCGCCACCGACGTGGACGTGGCCCGGCTCGAGCCCGACTATGTGCGCGCCGTGACGTTCACCATGCCCGGATTCCGGCCCTGCACCTTCGCCGACGCGCGCATCAGCGAGGAAACCAGCGCGGGCAAGGCGTGGACGGTGGTGACCTGCGTGATGAGGAAGTGAGGGCAATGAAGAGAGCAGCACTTCCGCCGATCCTTGCCCTTTGCGCTATGTCCACGGCGGCGCTCGCGGGCGATCCCTGGGGCGAGGGGCCGATCGGCTACAGGGTGGAGGCGGAGATCCCCACCACCGCCGCGCCGCCGGCGCCCGCTTTGCCAGAGGGACAGAAGCCGGTCGCGGTCGTCCTGTTTCACGACGGCAAGCTTGACCT
>JBKJNE010000305.1:0-2768 GCA_046596015.1 Alphaproteobacteria bacterium | reverse complement strand
CATTGATCGAGCCGCCCGTGCCCAGGCGGACCACGCAGATGTCGCCCGGGATCAGGCGCATCAGAATGAACACCAGCGCCGCCGCCCCGATCAGGGTCGGGATGGCCAACAGCAGGCGGTTCAGGATGTAGCGATACATCAGCGAGCCCGATTTCTGAGTTAGGGCCCCCTACTTGTCGAGCCAGATGTTCGCGAGGTTGAGGTTCAGGTAGTGGCTCGGGCTGATCTTCCAGCCCTTCATGTACGAACGATGGGCGATGATGCGGCTCCACCACGGAGTCATGATAGTGACGACCTGGGTGTCAAGCGCATAGGTCTCGAAATCGCGCATCTTAGCGCGCTGCTTGGCCGGATCGGTCTCCTTCAGCATCGAGTTGTAGAGCTCGATGAGCTTCGGATCCTCGTAGCCGCCATAGTTCTCGGGATAGACCGAGCGTGGCAGGACCTTGGCGACATCGAGCAGCGGATTGACCATGTTCTGGCAGTTGAACTCGACGGCGACCTCGAAGGTGCCGCTGCGCAGCGCTTCGTAGAACGGTCCCGTGGGCAGCACGCGCTGCGTCACCTTCACGCCGATCTTGCTCCATTCGTCGATCGCCCAGGTGGCGACGAACTTGTAGGGCTGGTCGACGTTGCGGTTCATCAGCTCGAATTTCAGCCCCTCGGCGCCGGCCTCCTTCAGGAGCTTCCGCGCCTCGGCCCGAGCCTTCTCGATGTCGGTGCCGAAGCCCACGATCTTCTGCAGTTCCTCCTTTGTGGCCGCCAGCGGCGAGCCCGGGAAGACCAAGCCGCCCACAGTGTGGACGGTGGCGATCTTGGAGAGCGCCGGAGCCCCCTTCCAGGGGTCAATCGCCAGCGCCAGCGCGCGGCGCACCCGCACGTCGTCGAACGGCTTCTTCTTCTGGTTCGGCGTCAAGAGGTTGACGCAGTTCCAGTCGCTGGTCTGGACCGTGATCTTGTCGCCCAGCTCCTTGACCAGCTCGTCGCGCGCCGACGGCGGCATGCCGCGGAATTCCGTCGCGGCGCGGTCAGCGCGGATGGCGTCGACGCGGACCGACTGCTTGGCGGCAAAGATGGCGGTGAAGCCGTCGAGATAGGGTTTGCCCTCGTGGTAGTAGTCCGGATTGCGTACGCCCTTAACCGATTGGCCGGTCTCGTAAGCGACGAACTTAAACGGTCCCGACCCCAGGATATTCTTCTCGTACCAGCGGGGATCCTTCTCCACGGTCTCCTTCTTGTAGATGTAGGCGAACGGATCGGCGAGCGCGGGCAGGAAGGCCGAGGTGGCAAACTTCAGCTTGAATACCACGGTCTCGGGATCGGGACTCTCCACCGTGTCGACCATCACCATGTAGCTTGCACGCGCACTCGACACGCCCTGAGGCGGATGCGCGATGCGCTTCCAGCTCGCCGCCACATCGGCCGCCGTGAGCGGCGTGCCGTCGTGGAACTTGATGCCCTTGCGAATCTTGAAGGTGTAGGCCTTCCCATCGTCGGTCGCCTTGGGCATCTCGGTGCAGAGATCACAGACGAAATCGGTCGACGACGAAGGGTTGTCCGGGTTGATAGAGATCAGCGTGCTGTAGAACGGCGCCGTGGCATGCAGCGTGGCAAAGGTGTTCTCCTTATGCCCGTCGAAGCTCGGCGGCGCGTCGGCCGGAATCATGTAAGTGAGCGTGCCGCCTTTCTTGATGGCCTGCGCAGCCGCGGGCGTCGCGGCGAGTGCCGCGAGAGAAATCGACAGGCCTGCTGCAAGCCATCCGATCCGGTTCGTCATGGTCGCCTCCCTTGTCATTTCAGCTTTTCTTGATCCGTTCACGCCTCAACTCACTTCGCTGCACGCCACCCAGTGGCCGGGCCGCAATTCTCGCAGCTCTGGCCTGGATTGCTTGCAGCCCTCGACTGCCATCGTGCAGCGTGGATGGAACACGCAGCCGGACGGCGGATTGATCGGGCTCGGCACCTCGCCGCGCACCGGCTGGAAGGTGCGGCCGGCCTCGATGGTCGGATCCGGCACCGGCACTGCGGCCAGCAAGGCGCGCGTGTAGGGATGCAGCGGGTTGTCGAACAGCTCGTCGCAGTCTGCCAGTTCAACGATGCGGCCGAGATACATCACCGCCAGGCGCTGGCAGAGATGGCGCACCACCGACAGGTCGTGGGCGATGAACAGATAGGTGAGGCCGAAGCGCTCGCGCAGGTCTTCCAGCAGGTTGATCACCTGGGCCTGGATTGACACGTCGAGCGCCGACACCGCCTCGTCGCAAACGATGAACTCCGGCTCCAGCGCCAGCGCGCGCGCAATACCCACGCGCTGGCGCTGACCGCCCGACATTTCGTGCGGATAGCGGTCGGCGAAGCTGGGATCGAGGCCGCAGACCTGCAGCAGCTCGCGCACGCGCGCCTGGCGCCGCGCCGCATCCGGCGCGAGGCCATGCACATGGATCGGCTCGCCGACGATGTCGCCCACCTTCATGCGCGGATTGAGCGAGCTGTAGGGATCCTGGAAGATCACCTGGATGCGCCGCCGAAGCGCCAGCATCCCGCGTCGCGACAGGGTGTTGATGTCGACGCCGTCGTACAGGATGGCGCCTGAGGTCGGGCGCTCGAGCTGCAGGATGCAGCGGCCCGTCGTGGTCTTGCCGCAGCCACTCTCGCCTACCAGGCCGAGCGTTTCGCCGCGTCGCAGGCTGAAGTCGATCCCGTCGACCGCCTTCACCTCGCCGACCTGGCGCCGTATCAGGATTCCCTCGGAGATCGGGAAGTGCATG
>JBKJNE010000252.1:0-5878 GCA_046596015.1 Alphaproteobacteria bacterium | reverse complement strand
TCAATCCGGGCGTGGGCTTCGAGCGCGCCATCGGCGACGACCGCATCGGCACCGCCGAGACGCGCAAGACGGTGCTGGTGATCGGCGGCGGCCCGGCCGGACTGGAAGCCGCCCGCGTCGCCGCGTTGCGCGGCCACAGGGTGGTGCTGGCCGAGGCGACCGGCGAGCTGGGCGGCATGATGAATTTCGCCGCCAGGCTGCCCAAGCGCCACGGCATCGCCGACATCACCAAGTGGCAGGAAGCCGAAATCTTCAGGCTGGGCGTCGAGGTGCGGCTGGGCACCTACATGGAGATGGACGACGTGCTCGCCGAGAACGCGGACGCGGTCATCGTCGCCACCGGCTCCATGCCGCGCATGGACGGCATCCAGTCGACCAACCCGGGCGAGCCGATCGGCCATTTCGACCGGCCCAACGTGCTGTCGTCAATCGACCTGCTGACCCACGGCCGCAACCGCATCGGCAAAAGCGCCGTGGTAGTCGACGACGTCGGCCACTACGAGGCCATCGGCGTCGCCGAATACCTGATGGAAGCGGGCGCGGCGGTCAGCTACGTCACCACCCAGGCCATGTTCGGCCCCAAGGTGGAAAGCGCGCTGATGACCGAGCCGGCACTGGAGCGGCTGAACAAGGGCAAGTTCCAGGTCTATACCCGCTACCGCATGACCGACGTGGGCGACGAGGAAGCCACCATTCAGCCCACCTATGAAGGCGCGCCCCTGTCCTTGCCGGCCGAGACGGTCGTCTTCGTCTCGGCAAACCGGCCGAACCGGGCCCTGTTCAACGAGCTGCGGGGGAAAATTCCCGAGGTGCATGTGGTCGGCGATGCAAATTCGCCGCGTTTCCTGCAGACTGCCATCCGCGAAGGCCACCTGGCCGCCAAGGCCATCTGAAGCCATCCAGGGGAAGACGATGAGCGACGACCTGAAGTACCTGCGCGACCGGGCAGACCTGACCGACCTGATCAACAAATACGCCACCGGCATCGACACCCGCGACTGGAAGCTCTACCGCTCGATCTTCGCCGACGAGGTCGACATCGATTTCTCGTCCTACTCGGGAGTTCCCGGCACCCGGATGAAGGGCGACGACTGGGCCGCCGGCGTGCAAGCAATGCTGCCGGGCTTCGACGCCACCCAGCACCTGCTGGCCAACATGGTGTTCGACATCAGGGGCGACGAGGCGACGGTCACCGTCTACATGCAGGCCGAGCACTTCCTGCCCAACAGCCTGGGCGATTCCAGCCACACCCTGGGCGGCTACTACACCCACAGGATCAAGCGCGGCAAGCAGGGTTGGAAAATCCACGCTACCAGGCTGACGGTCACCTGGAGCCGCGGCAACCGCCACGTCTACGAGCTGGCCCGCCAGCGGGTCGCCGAGCGCAACAAGGCCGCCAGCAAAGGTAAGGGCAAGAAAGCCAAATGAAGCCGCAGCGCCTTCGCGTCGTCTTGATCGGCGTCGCCGCCGTCGTCATCGGCTTCAACGTCTGGATGTACTACACGTGGCCGGACCTGCCACTGCTCCCATGCGAGAACACCGAGGTGTCGCGCGCGCCCTCACCCGACGGCAAACTCGACGCCGTCTTGTTCACCCGGAAATGCGCCAGCACCAAGTCGGTCGGGTCGCAGGTGTCCCTGATCGGCGCAGGCGAGGCGCTGCCCAATAAGAGCGGCAACGCCTTCGTCTCCAACGGCGGCGAGATCCGCGCCGCATGGGGCGGCCCCCGCGTTGCAATGGCCTGGACCGGCCCGGCAGCGCTGACCGTTACACGCGACAAGGCCGCCGAGGTCTACAAGTCGGAGGCGCAAGTGGCGGGCGCCGCCATCACCTACATCGCGCAGTAGCGCGGGGCAAATCCCTCATTTCAACCTGCATCACAGAAAAGGAATGCAAGGCGCGGCTAAGCGTTCACCGTGTCGCTGACCGCGCGCGAGAACAGGCGGCTGTCCTCGGTCGTGTACGGACCGCTTTCGTCGACGGTGACGTTCAGCGACTGGTAGAGCCAGCGCCCGTTGACCCGGACGTACTCGTCCCTGTAGGAACCGATGATGCGGTGATACTGGAAACTGCCATCGCCCACCTTGCCGGTGAAGCACATCACGAACAGCCATTCGCCGGTGGCGCGATCGCCATCCACGGTGATGATCGGATTCATGAACATGTGGGCGCTGTTGCGCATGCGGCCGCTGGCGCGGACGCCGCCGATATACTCCTTGATCGCCGCGTGGCCCTTGGCGTGGACGCCGATGTTCGCGCCGGCCCACAGCCCGTCCGGGACGAACAGGGCCGCCACCTTGTCCGGGTTGTGGTCGTCGTCGCAGGCCTGGCCGTAGCGGGCCTTCAGCTGCCTGATCGCCTCGATGTCCTCGAGCCTGCGGATGCGCGCTTCCAGTGTCTCGGTCATGTCCGTCTCCCCGTTGGTTCGGGGAACCGTAGCACAATCCGCGCGGCCAAAAAGCTATTCGCCTGGGACGCCGCGCTTCACGTTGTAGGCGGCGATGGCGTCGACGACCTGTTCCGGAATGCCGTCGCGCAGCAGCACGCGGACATGCTCCTTCAGGTCCTCGAGCAGCCGGCGTTTGCGATACTCGGCGTCGGTCCACATGAAGCTGACAGCCATGCCGATCATGGCGTACTGCACCAGGTCGGCGGTCAGGCCGAAACGATCATCCTGGTCGGACAGCGCGTGGGAATGATCGCGGCCGATGCGGTCCCATTCCCGTTCGTATTCCTCCTGCGCCGGACGCATGATGCCTTCCAGTTCGGCATCGGTGCGGGCAGCCACGGTCAGCTCGTTGTAGGCGGTGAACAGCGGGTCGGAGATCTGTTGCCACAGCGTCTCCAGCGCGTGGCCGACGAAATCCTGTTCGCCCTCGATCTGCTCCAGCGTGTCGCGGTAGATCGCCAGCCGCTTCCGCTGCAGGTAGGAAACCGCTTCCTTGGTCACGTCCACCATGGACGGGAAATGGTAGATGATCGCGCCCCGCGACAGGCCGGTGCGATCGGCGATCTGCTGCAGCGTGGTGCGGCCATAGCCGACCTCGATATAGGAGCCGATGACGGCGTCGAGGATTTCGGTGCGGGTTTCCGCGCTCTTGCGCGATTGCCAGGTTTCCCGACCGGTCTGTCCACGCGCCCTGCCCTTGACCAAATCCGACATTTCACCGTCCATCGTTGACATCGCCTCTTGTCCGCGCATGCGACTATACAGCCGTCGACCGTTTTTTGACATAACAGTCGGATTTGATTGTCATTGCCGGTCTCACGACCATGCGTAACAATTGTCACATAGTCGAAAAAACCGCCTAAGCCGGTTCCGGGGAGACTGCCTGCAAGACCCAGAAGACCAGCATGACCCTAGCTATACACCGAAAGCGTTCCACCCGGTAACATATGTGTGTAGCGGCTGACGTGCGCGAATATGCGGCATCCCAGGTCTCTCCCATCGACTGACGATCTTCTGGATGCGGTCGCTTGCCGCATCGGAGGGGGACACAAGGCAAGGCATCCGCCGAGAGTCCCTTACCCTCCTCCCCGAGGGAACTGAGCACCACTGGTCCCCGCCGGTGGTGCTCATTTTTTTGCCCTGACAGCTTCGATCCCGTAGGCTAGGAGCGGACGAGCGACGAGGACGCAATGCCCGAACCAGCCACTCAAGCTGCCCATCTCTGGGTGAAGATCGACCTGGGCAACGCGCGCCAGATCGGCCCCGGCAAGATCGCGCTGCTGCGGCTGGTCGGCGAGCGCCGCTCGATCGCCGCCGCGGCCCGCGACATGAAGATGTCCTACCGCCGCGCCTGGCTGCTGATCGACGAGCTCAACACCATCTTCGCCCAGCCGGTGCTGACGACCCATGTGGGCGGCAAATCGTTCGGCGGCGCCGCGCTGACACCGTTCGGCGCGCGGCTGATCGACCGCTTCGACGCCATCACCCGCCGCACGGAGGAAGCCGTGCGCGACGAACTGGCGGCGCTCGCGGCGGAAGTGCGCGGCTGATCCGTCACGGTAGGACCTTCAACCCGGCTGGGCCGGGCCGCAACGGCATGCTGTTCGACCCGCTGTTCATGAAATGCCTGATCGACCACGGCCAGCGCAGGTGGGCGGTTGCACAACCCTGAACCGCCCTAACCGTCCAGCAATTGGCGCACCTTGCTGGCGAGCAGCTCGCGCGGGAACGGCTTCGACAGCAGCACGACGCCTTCGGCCAGCCGGCCGTGATGCATCACCGCGTCCTCGGTGTAGCCCGACATGAACAGGATGCGGCATGACGGCACCCGCGCCGCGACCGCCTCGGACACGTCCTTGCCGCTCATGCCCTTGGGCAGCACCACGTCGGCGAGCAGCAGGTCGGGCCGCAGGCCGCCGACGATCAGCTCGACCGCCGCCGGTCCGTCGGCCGCCGCGATCACCTGGTAGCCGAGCGACTTCAGCAGCCGATCGACGGTCTGGCGCACGTCCGGATCGTCCTCGACCAGCAGGATGGTCTCGTGGCCGGGCCGGACGGTCTCGTGCCCCGGCGCGCGCCCCAGCGACGACACCGGCGTGGCATGGGCGCGGCGGAAATGCAGAATCACCCGCGTGCCTTCGCCCACCCTGCTGTCGATGGCGATGTGGCCGCCGGACTGCTTGACGAAGCCGTAGACCATGGAGAGGCCGAGGCCGCTGCCCTTGCCGACTTCCTTGGTGGTGAAGAACGGGTCGAACGCCCGCGCCAGCACCTCGGGCGTCATGCCGGTGCCGGTATCGCTGACCGTGATGCGGACGTACTCGCCCGGCGCGATGTCGTCGTGATGCTCGGTCTCGGCGGACGCCAGCACCACGTTGGCGGTCTCGATCCTCAGCCTGCCGCCGTCCGGCATGGCGTCGCGCGCATTGACGATCATGTTGAGCAGCGACGCGTCGAGCTGGCCGGGATCCACCTCCACGGGCCAGACCGCGGGCTCAAGCAGGGTGCGGGTCTCGATGTTCTCCTGCAGCAGCCGGTGCAGCAGCTTCATCATGTTGCCGATCAGTTCGTTGGCGTCGATGACGCGGGGCTCCAGCGGCTGCTGGCGCGAGAAGGCGAGCAGGCGCTTGGTCAGTCCGGCGCCCCGATCGACCGCGTTGAGCGCCACGGTGATCGATTCCGAGACCTCCGGCCGGTCGGTCACCAGCATGTTGGCCAGCTCCAGGTTGAGCTGCATGGCCATCAGCAAATTGTTGAAATCGTGGGCGACGCCGCCGACGAGCTGGCCGACGGTCTCCATCTTCTGGGCCTGAACGAAGCGCGCCTCGGCCTTCTTGCGGTCGGTCAGGTCGCTGGCGCTGGCGATCAGCACCCGACGCTCGCCGAGGCGCATCTCGCTGACGGCGAGATCGACGGTAAACTGCTCGCCGCCGCGCCGCACGCCGGTCAGCTCGCGCGGCGCGCCGACCGCCTGTCCGGCGTCGAACGCAGGCATCAGGATGGCGATGTCGCGGCCCGCCACCTCGGCCGCGTCATAGCAGAACAGCCGCTCGGCCTCGGGATTGAAGGATTCGATCATGCCCCGCTCATCGGCGGTGATCAGTGCGACCAGGGCGGATTCCATGATCGCGCGGTTACGCGCCTCGCTTTCCTGCAACTGCTCGACGACGTTCTGCTCGGCGGTGATGTCGGCGACATAGCCTTCGAGCGCGACTACCTTATCCTGTTCGTCGCGAATGGCGCTGCCCTGCTCGAGCACCCAGCGCAGTTCGCCCTGCCTGGTGTGGACCCGATAGGATAGCTGGAAGGCGCGGCGGTCAGCGATGGCGGTCTGGATCCCGTCCCAGACGCGCTGGCGGTCGCGCGGGTCGATGACGTCGCTGTAGGAGAGCAGCCTGTTGTCGATCAGATCCTCGGGGTTGTAGCCCA
>JBKJNE010000046.1:0-2969 GCA_046596015.1 Alphaproteobacteria bacterium | reverse complement strand
GCCATAGGCCTGGGCGCGCAGGAAGCGGGATTCTTCATGAATTTGGGCGCCATCTGCGTCAGCGCCGGCCGGCCGGCCGAGGCCGAGGCGGCGTTCCGCGAGGCCATCGCCCGCGATCCGCGCTATGGCGATCCGTATTACGACCTGGGCAATTTCTACCTGTCGCAAGGCAAGGCCGACGCGGCGGTCGTGGTGTTCGAGGCCTGCATGACGGCGCGGGGGCGGGACTATCACGCGCTGGCCTATCAGGCGCACGCGCTGGCCGAGGCGGGGCGCACGGACGAGGCGGGCCGGCTGCTCGACTTCGACACCTACGTGCAGACCCGGGCGTTCGAGCCGCCGGAAGGCTTCGACGACATCGGATCGTTCAACAAGGCGGCCGGCCGCTACATCAAGACCCATCCGACGCTGCAGGGGAACGTCATGTCGACCGAGAACGGCCGGCACACGGGCGAGCTGATCAAGCCGCCGCTCGGTCCCATGGAAGGCATGGTGGCGCGCATCGACGAGGCGGTGCGCTGGTACAAGTCCCAGCTTCCGGACGATCCCACGCATCCGGCGGTCCGCTGGGCGCCGGAGCGCTGGCGGCTGACCGCCTGGGGCGTGGTGATGCACGACAAGGGCCACGAACGGCCGCACATCCATCCCAATGGCTGGCTCAGCGGCGTGTTCTACCTGCAGCTTCCGGCGGTGATCGGCGATCCGGCGCGGCGTCCCGAAGGCTGGCTGGAGTTCGGCCGGCCGACCGCCCACCTCAACGTCTCCGGCGGATTCGACATCCGGCAGTACCAGCCCGCCTATGGCCAGATGTTCCTGTTCCCGTCCTATTACTATCACGGCACCGTGCCGTTCCGCAGCGAGGAGCGCCGGGTCTGCGTCGCGTTCGACGTGGAGCCGCTGGCCTGACGCCATTCAGTGCGGCGCGGCGGAGGTGGCGACGCTTTCGAGCGGCGGGGTGCCCGCTGGCGGAAAGGTTCCCGAACGCACCGTCAGCCGCAGGCCGCCGTCACGCAGCGACGCCGCCAGCGCCCTGAGCGGCGCCGAGGCGGCGCGGGCGCCGGCCGGCGTCAGGAAACGGCGCAGCAGGAACGCGACATCCACCTTCGCCCCGGCCTGCGCCAGCGCGACCGCGTCGACCAGCAGCAGCTCGTCGGTGCTGACGGCGGCGCAACAGGGTGCGTGCACGGCGATGCGCCGCGCCGCGCCGGCGGTGATCGCCCGCATCAAGGCATCCAGATGGGCGGCCGCGCCGCCGGCGGCGGTCCGCGCATAGGCGCTCTCCAGCAAAGCGAGGGCGGTGGGGGAGCCCTTGTGGCCCATCACCCATTTGCGCACCGACCAGAGCACGAACTGGTCGGTGAAGCCGTGGGTCTCGGTGTCGAAGATGGAGGTGACTGGTTCGGCGGCGGTTTCGGGGTTCATGACGGTGCCTGGCTAGGGTTCAGGCAGAAAACTGTAGATGATAATAGCTCGCAGTTGCAACAGAAAACCTGAGCGGTGAATCCGTTGGATTACGGACCCGCAGTCGTTACGATGCGAGGATTGTTGGGGGAGCGATCCAAATGGTCTCACACATTGTTTCAGCGTTTTTTCTGCTCTTTCTCGTTGGATCGGCACACGCCGCGGAGCTGGAGCAGGCCCAGTTCGCCAAGGTGACCGAGACATTCAACGATATGTTCAACCGCGGCCAGTACAGCGCTGCCATCGACTATGGCGAACGGTCGGTCAAGTTGGGATCGGCTGTCTTCGGCGCCAACTCGCCTAAGGTGACCACCCTGATGAACAATCTGGCGAACTGCCATATGTTGGCGTGGCAGTATCCCAAGGCCATCGAGGTGCTCAGGGAGGCGCTGGCCAGGATCGACGCCAGCGGCGCCGGAAACGATCCGCGGGCTATTCGCACACTGATCATCCTCGCCCGGGCCTATGCCGACGACGATGTGCAGAAAGGCCAGGAGGCGCTGGAGCGCGCGCTCCGGATTGGCGAGGCGGCTTACGGCAAGGTTGATCCGCGTCTCGGCGAGATTCTTCGGGAGTCAGGCAATAACGCCCTCGTGTCGCGATCGCCGCTGCGGGCACGCCGCTTCTATGAGCGGGCGGTGAAAGTGACCGAGAATGCGCCGCCGGAATTCGCGGATTCGAAGGCGCTGGCCTTGTTTGAAATGGGCAGGTACGAAATGGCGCTCGCCAACAATCGAAACGCGGAAAAGCGGTTCGTCGAGGTGCTGCAGGTCCGAGCCGGCCAACCGTCCGGCGATCCGATGCAACTGACCACGCGCAGCTTTCTCATCGAACTCTATGACCGCATGGGAGAGGAGGCCAAGGCGACCGAGCACGTCCAGTATCTGGCGACGCTCCAGCCGGAAGAGGAATTCCATGATTCGAAGCCGCTGCTCCAGGTGGTGCCCGAATACCCTGCGGACGTGAAGCGTCAGGAGGGTCAGGTAATCATCGGTGCGGATATCGACGAGGCAGGCCGCGTCGTCAACGCGCGCGTTGCGGAGTCCGACCTGCCGACGCCGTTCGGCGAGGCGGCGATCAAGGGCGTCAACCGGTGGCGCTACAAGCCCATGGTGATCGACGGCAAGTTCGTGCGGCGGGATGACGTCCGCATCAGAGTGATCTTCCAGCTCAGAAAGCGGTAACGAGTTTCCCGCGTCCGAGTACTCGGTTACTATCCGTCCCGGAGCGCATGAAACCTTTGAGGGGAAATCATATGAGACTTGCCGTTCGGTCCGCGCTGGCCGCGGGTTTTCTGACCATCGCCGTCCTGCCCAGCGCCCTTGCCGAGACCAAGGCGGAGGACGCGGTGAAATACCGGCAGGCGCTGATGGAAGTGGTCGGCGGACATACCCAGTCGTTCTTCGCCATCCTGGGCGGCAAGGTCAGCCATCCCGAGGATTTGGCATGGCATGCCGATTCGCTCGCCGAGGCTTCGACCCGGGTGAAGGGCGCCTTTACCCAGAACA
>JBKJNE010000345.1:0-2723 GCA_046596015.1 Alphaproteobacteria bacterium | reverse complement strand
CGGCGTGCCCTTGGCCACCCCGCCCGACAGCGCCGCCACCCAGGGATAGCGCGCGGCCATGGCGTCGTCATAGCCCAGGTTGAACACAGTGGCGCTCTTCGGCGGCCGCCGTTCGTTGGTGTAGAGGGTGGCGAATACCCGGTCCCACAGGAAATTGGTGATGCCGAAATTGCCCCGCTCGTTGTGGAAGTGGTGCGCCATGTGCAGCTGCTTCATGCGCACCAGGATCGGGTTCTTCGGCTTGTAGGACAGGTGCTCGATGCAGTGGCAGAACTCGTAGAAGCAGGTGATCACGCAGCCGGTCGCCAGCCCGAACGCCGCGCCCGGCCAGCCCGCGAAATAATACCCCACCGGCATGGTGACGATCGCCACCGTCGGCAGCGTGGTGTAGAGCGCGCCGAACAGGATGTGCAGGTCGTGCGGGTCCTGGTGGTGATCGTAATGGATGCGCTTCCACACCGGCGCTGTCAGCGCCGTCTTGGCCAGCCAGTTGCCGTGAAGGATGAAGCGGTGGATGCCGTACCAGGCCAGCGGATAGATCAGGATCGCGGCCAGACCGGTCCAGGCAAGCCCGGACGGCGGCGCGCCCGCCGTCAGCGACCAGGCGTAGCCGGCGATGGCGACGACGATGTAGGCCTGGATGGCGTAGTACTGGAAATAGGCCTTCACCAACTCCTTGAGCGTCATCTTGTCGAGGTGATGCCGCCGCCGACTCCAGAAACCGAGCTTGATCACGATAGGTGTCGTCCCAGATAGCCTGTCAGGTGTCCGCACTATAGCACGGACGGGCGGAAAATAGTCCCGCCGCCGGCAATATCCAACCCGAAACACCGGAAGGCTTACCTGCGCAACAGGAAGGGCAGGCGCCTGGCGAGTGTTTTCGGCACCACGAGCTGGGCATCCTCGCGGGTGAAGCCGAACCGCATCAGCACCAGCATGGCGACGATCAGGGTCGCGATGCCCAGGATGAAATAGCCGGTGCGCCACATCCCCTCGGTCAGGTCGAACAGCAGCGCCATCGCCGCCGAGATGCCCGCCGATACGGCAACCGGCCGCAACAGCCGCCGGTCATAGGGCTTCAGGCCATAGATGTAGCGCACCTGCAGGAAGCCCAGCACCGCCGACACGTTGATGCCGCCCGCCGCGGCGATGGCCGCGCCCACCATGCTGCCGCGCAGGCCGCCGCCGAAATACTCCGGATGCGGGATCAGCAGGAACGCCAGCAGCGCCGTCGCCGCCACGCCCGCCGCCGCGTTGAGGAACGGGATGCGGTACTTGCCGATCATCGCCAGGATCGAGGTCGATGGTCCCCACGTCACCTCCAGGCTTCGGCCGATCACCAGGATCAGCAGCGCGCCGGCGCCGGCGACGAATTCCGACCCGCTCTGGCGCAGCAATTCGTGCCGGTAGCAGATCACCAGGGTCGCCATCGGAATGAAGGCGGGCACCGAAACCCGTGTCGCGAAGGCCAGCATCTCGCGCAGGTTAGCCCGGTCGGCCTTGCCGCTGTTGGCCGAGGCCAGCGGGGCGAGGACATATTCGAAGCTCTCGCGGAACACGTTGAGCACGCTGACCAGCTTGCGCGCCGCCGCATAGACGCCCGCCGCCTCGGCGCCGCGCGCGCCCGGCAGCATGACGTTGAGGAAGATCACCGGCAGCCAGGAATGCCACTTCTTGGCGAAGTTGGGCAGCATCATGCTGGACGAGTACGCCACCATTTCCTTGCCCAGCGCCCGTCCCAGGCCGGTCCTGGCGACCAGGTGGCCGAGGCCGTAATGCTTGTGCACCAGCCGGAAGGCGAAGGCGGCGGTGACCGCGAGGCCGATCAGGTGCGAGATGAACAGCCCCAGCGACACGATGCCGATGGCCCAGAACAGCACGCCGAAGATCAGCCGGAAGCCCTGTTCGTAGAAAATCCGCACCTTCACCTCGGGCCCGAAGATGCTGCGGGCACGGATCGCGCCGGTCGCCACCTCGATCATGGCCCACAGCGGCACCGCCAGCGCGTAGATCTGGATGATGGTCACCAGATGGGCGGAATCCCGCTCGTTGGCGTTGATCACGCCCGCCAGCGCCGGCGCCGCCAGAAACATTCCGAGGGCGATCAGGCACGAGAAGGCGAGGGTGGTGTTGACCGCGTATTTCAGCACCCGGCCCGCCGCCACCGCGTTCTCGGCGCCCGGGATGAAGCGCTGCAGCGCCATGGTCATGCCGAAGTCGGAGACGATGGCGAGACCCTGCACCAGGCCCCACAGGGTCATGAACAGCCCGAAGGTCTGCGAGCCGTACATCTGGGTGAACAGGAAGAAGCTGACCAGCTCGATCAGCGCGCCGCTGCGGCCCAGCAACGCGAGGCCGGCGCCGCGCGCCATCACTGCCTTGGTGGAGGGGCCTGGCGGCGCCGAGGACATGGACGCGCTATGCCTCCGTGTAGAACAATACGGAGGTCCCGAGGAAGAAGAACAGGAACAGCGGCGTCCAGGCCGCCAGCACCGGCGGGATGGTGCCGAACTGGCCGACGGCGAGCAGCAGATTGTCGACCACGAAATAGCTGAAGCCGAACGCCATGCCGCCGATCACCCGCAGGAACATGGTGCCCGACCGCTGCACGCCGAACGCCGCCATGGCGCCCAGCAGCGGCATCAGGATGGTGCCCAGCGGGCCGGAAATCTTGTGGTGCAGCCATGCTGTCAGCTTGTCGACGCTCATGCCTTCGCCCTTCA
>JBKJNE010000055.1:0-3398 GCA_046596015.1 Alphaproteobacteria bacterium | reverse complement strand
GGCCCGGTTCGCGCCCGCGGACCCGGACACGCTGCTGGCGAAGCCGGTCGAGCTCCTGCCCGACTACATGAAGCCGTCCGACGCCGCCGCCATCGCCGAACTTGCACAGTCCAGCCTCCAACTCGTCGAGCAGCAGGTGCCCGCCGATATCCGGGACGCGATCCGAGCCACGGGCAAGGTGAAGGTGCTGGTGGTCGAGAGCTGCGGCGCCGACGTGGGCGCGGCGCTCGGCGTGCCCAACGACTATGACGAAGGCTCGGCGCAACAATATCTGGACCAGGCGCGCTTCGACGCGGCCATGGAGCGCGAGACGTTGAAGCCGGTCGCGCTGCCCGCCGACTTCCGCGATATGGAAGGCGACCGGGAGTCGATCGCCGCCCTCAACCAGCAGCTGTTTGAGCTGCGCAGGAGCGGCGCGACGAAGGACATCCTGGTCGTCATCGACCTGTCCGCCGGATGCACCGCCGAGGAACAGCAGGTCGCGCTGGTCACCGATCCGCCCTATGAAAGCCTTCGTATCCTGCCGGCATTCTATTTCACGGTCTGCGGCAAGCGGGCCGAGGACGCATGGTCGCTGGATCAGTGCCGCTGGTGGGAGACCGTGACGCAACCGCTGACCATGGACCGGGGCACCTATTACTATGTGGCGAAATGGCCCGACGGGCTGGAGAAGCGTGGCCGGTTCGTCATCGACGACCTGGTCACCGAAGCCATCGAGGAAGGCCATGACACGCTGACCCTGGACATACGCTGACAGGCTTCGGCGCGAGCGCCATCATCATTGCCTAAAAACAAGGCAGATAACTTTCTTGTTCAAAAAATGATCATAGGTTGCCTATAATGCTCCTCGCACAGGCACGGCGAGACGATTCGCGTGCCAGACGCCGGCCGGTTCCACGAGAGAATCCAAGGGTTTAGAAAACCCGGCGGGCTCTGGCACGGCCCTTGCTAAGTGTAGTGCAGGCCTTCCGGTTGCAACGCGGCAACGTTGGCGCATAACCCCCGAACCCGAACTGCATGGGCCGCTCGCGCGGCTGTCACCCCTCACGTGACGACAGGAATCAAGATGCCCGCTAAGCAGAAACTGGTTGTGATCGGCAACGGCATGGCGCCTGGACGGGCGCTGGAAAAGTTGTTCGAGGCGGCCCCCGACGCCTTCGACGTCACCATCTTCAATGCCGAGACGCGCACCAACTATGACCGCATCCTGCTGTCGCCGGTGCTGTCGGGCGAGAAGTCGTTCGAGGACATCGTCATCCACGGCGACGGCTGGTACGAGCGCAACGGCGTAACCCTGCTGAAGGGCCACAAGGTCGTCGCCATCGACCGCGAGGCGAAGACGGTCACCTCCGAGCGGGGCATCGTCGCGCCCTATGACAAGCTGCTGATCGCGACAGGCTCGTCGCCGGTGATCATCCCGGTGCCCGGCCACAAGCTGCCCGGCGTGCTGACCTACCGCGACATGGATGACGTCAGCGCCATGATGGTGGCGGCCCAGTCGGGCGGCTCGGCCGTGGTGATCGGCGGCGGCCTGCTCGGCCTGGAAGCCGCCGCGGGCCTGAAGGAGCGCGGCATGGACGTGACCGTGCTGCACCTGATGCCGACGCTGATGGAGCGCCAGCTCGATCCGACCGCCGGCCACATGCTGAAGCGCGAGCTGGAATCGCGTGGCATCGCCGTCATCACCGAGGCCAACACCGAGGAGATCCTGGGCGACACCTACGTGGAAGGCGTGCGGCTGAAGGACGGCCGCGTCATCCCCTCCAAGCTGGTGGTCATGGCGGTCGGCATCCGCCCCAACGCGGCGCTGGCCAGGGAGGCCGGCCTCGAGGTAGGTCGTGGCATCCTGGTCGATCCGTCCATGCGCACGTCGGACCCGGACATTTACGCCGTCGGCGAATGCGTCGAGTTCAACGGCAGCGTCTACGGCCTGGTGGCGCCGCTCTACGAGATGGCGAACGTGATCGCGTCGGGTCTGGCGGGCAAGGAAGCGGCGTTCGTCGATAGCGCGCTTGCCACCAAGCTCAAGGTCACCGGCATCAATTTGTTCTCGGCCGGCGACTTCGCCGAGGGCGAGGGCAGGGACGAGGTCGTGCTGCGCGATGCTCGCGCCGGCGTCTACAAGCGCCTCGTGCTGCAGGGCAACCGCATGCTGGGCGCCGTGCTCTATGGCGATACCGGTGACGGCCCCTGGTTCTTCCAGATGATCCGCGAGGGCACCGACGTTTCCGACATCCGCGAGAACCTGATCTTCGGGCCGGCGTTCGTCGGCGGCGGCAAGGCCGATCCGTCGGCGGCGGTGGCCGCGCTGCCCGACAACGCGGAAATCTGCGGCTGCAACGGCGTCTGCAAGGGCAAGATCGTTGGCGCCATCCAGGATGGCGGGCTCACCTCGCTCGACGACGTGCGCGCGCACACCAAGGCTTCGGCGTCCTGCGGCAGTTGCACCGGCCTGGTCGAGCAACTGCTGATGCTGACCCTGGGCGACGGCTATAACCCGGCGGCGGTGAAGCCGGTCTGCACCTGCACCGATCTGAGCCACGCCGACGTGCGCCGGCTGATCGTCGCCAAGGCGCTGAAGACCGTCCCGGACGTCATGCAGGAACTGGAGTGGAAGAGTTCAGGCGGCTGTGCCAGGTGCAAGCCGGCGCTGAACTATTACCTGATGTCCAACTGGCCGGGCGAGTATGTGGACGACTACCAGTCGCGCTTCATCAACGAGCGCGTCCACGCCAACATCCAGAAGGATGGCACCTATTCGGTGGTGCCGCGCATGTGGGGCGGCATGACCAGCGCCAGGGAACTGCGCGCCATCGCCGACGTGGTCGACAAGTACGACATTCCGGCAGTGAAGTGCACCGGCGGCCAGCGCATCGACATGCTGGGCGTGAAGAAGGAAGACCTGCCGGGCGTCTGGGGCGACCTCAACGCGGCGGGCATGGTGTCGGGCCACGCCTATGGCAAGGCGCTGCGCACGGTGAAGACCTGCGTCGGCACCGACTGGTGCCGCTTCGGCACTCAGGATTCGACCGGGCTCGGCATCCGGATCGAGAAGTTCATGTGGGGATCGTGGACGCCGGCCAAGGTGAAGATGGCGGTGTCCGGCTGCCCGCGGAACTGCGCCGAGGCGACCTGCAAGGACGTGGGCGTCATCTGCGTCGACAGCGGCTACGAAATCCATTTCGCCGGCGCCGCGGGCCTCGACATCAAGGGCACCGAAGTGCTGTGCCATGTTCCGACCGAGGACCTGGCGCTGGAGACCATCGTGGCGCTGACCCAGCTCTACCGCGAGCAGGGTCAGCGCCACGATGGTCTCCAGCGCCAGGTCCTCGGTCGGAACATGGCGCAGCACTTCGGTGCCCTTGATGTCGAGGCCCGCGGCGCCGGCGAAATGGATT
>JBKJNE010000054.1:0-7741 GCA_046596015.1 Alphaproteobacteria bacterium | reverse complement strand
GGCCGCCCAGGAATGCGCCGTCCGGGCCGCCGGTGAAGCGTTCGCCGGTCACCGGCTGGTCCATGATGCCGACGACAGGGCGGCCGTACTCGGCCAGGCCGATCAGGGTGCCCCAGGTGGGAAAGCCGCCGATGAACGAGCGCGTGCCGTCGAGCGGATCGATCACCCAGGTGGACCGCTCGCCCCATTCGGCGCCGTGCTCCTCGCCATAGACGGCGTGGTCGGGGTAGCGGGCGGCGATCAGCGCGCGCATGGCGGTCTCGGCGTCGCGGTCGGCGGCGGTCACCGGATCGAAGTCGGCGGGCCGCTTGTTGTCGATGGCGCCCGACGACCGGAAGTGCGGCCGGATCACCGCGCCGGCGGCGTCGGCCAGCGTGTGCGCGAAGGCGAGCATCTCGCGCGCCTCGGCGTCGCTCAGTCGCTGCTTGCCGTCGGTGCCGGCCACGGATTTCCCCTTGTGTGCGATGTTTGGCTCCCTAGGTTAGGCACTCCGTTCCAGCAGGGGAAGCACCCAAGTGGCCGCCCGCGACTGCGACTTCCTGATCATCGGCGCCGGCATCGCCGGGGCGAGCGCCGGCTATTTCCTCAGCCGCCACGGCTCCGTGGCGCTGCTGGAGCGGGAAAGCGCGCCCGGCTATCACACCACCGGCCGCTCGGCGGCGTTCTACGCGCCGTCCTATGGCGGCGCCAGCATAAGGCCGCTGACCATCGCGTCGGGACCGTTCCTGCGATCGCCGCCGGAAGGCTTCACGCCGACGCCGCTGCTGAGCGACCGGCAGGCGCTCTACATCGCCCGCGCCAGCCAGATCCCGGCGCTCGATGCGTTCGAGGCGGCACTGCGCGTGCTCGAGCCCGACATCGTCCGGATGGACGGCAAAGGCGCCCGCGCCCTGTGCGGCGTGCTCCGCGAGGATTACGTCGCCTCGGCGCTGCTCGAGCCGGAATGCTCGGACCTCGACGTCAACGCGGTGCACCAGGGCTTCCTGCGTGGCATGCGCCTGCGCGGCGGCAGCGTGGCCACCGACGCCACCGCCCGGTCGATCGTCCGGACCGAGGGCAAGTGGGTGGTCGAGACGCCGTCCGGCACCTGGCGCGCGCCGGTGCTGGTCAACGCGGCCGGCGCCTGGGCCGACCAGGTGGCGCGGCTCGCCGGGCTCAAGGCCCTCGGCATGCGGCCGCTACGGCGGACCATCGTCATCCTCCCGCCGCCGCCGCTCTATTCGCCGCACTGGCCGGTGGTGCTCGACGTCGATGACCAGTTCTACTTCAAGCCGGAATCGGGCCGAATCCTCGCTTCGCCCGCCGACGAGACGCCCAGCGATCCGGTCGATGCCCAGCCCGAGGAGATCGATGTCGCCATCGCCGTCGACCGCATCCAGCGGGCGGCCGACATCCCGGTGCACCGGATCGAGAACAAGTGGGCGGGCCTGCGCACCTTCTCGCCCGACCGCACGCCGGTCGTCGGATTCGACGACGAAGGTCCCGGCTTCTTCTGGTTCGTCGGCCAGGGCGGCTACGGCATCCAGACCGCGCCGATGATGGGCCGCCTCGCCGAGAGCCTGATCGTCGAGCGCCGCATGCCCGAGGAGCTGGCCGGCTTCGGCGTGACCGCCGCCACCTACGATCCCGACCGCTTCCGCTGACGGAGAGCCCATGAAAGCGATCATCTGCCGCCAGCACGGCGACCTGTCCGTCCTGAAGCTGGAGGAGCTGCCCGATCCCGTCGCCGGGCCCGGCCAGGCGCTGGTGCGCATCCGCGCCTGCGGCATCAACTTCGCCGACAGCATCATGGCGGCGGGCAAGTACCAGAACCAGCCCGAGCTGCCGTTCATCCCGGGATCCGAGATCGCCGGCGACGTGGTGGCGCTGGGCGACGGTGTCGGCGGTTTCGCCGTCGGCGACCGGGTCATGGGCCTGCCGGGACGCGGCGGCTATGCCGAGCTGGTGGCGGTGAGCGTCAACCGGCTGACCAAGCTGCCGGAGACCCTGACCTACGAGCAGGCGGCCAGCTTCGCGGTCACCTATGGCACCAGCCATGTGGCGCTGGCGCACCGGGCGCGGCTGAAGCCGGGCGAGACGCTGCTGGTGCACGGCGCGGCGGGCGGCGTCGGCCTGACGGCGGTCGAGCTGGGCAAGATCATGGGCGCGCGGATCATCGCCACCGCGGGCGGGCCGGACAAGCTGGAGATCGCCCGCGCCGCCGGCGCCGACGAGACCATAGACTACCTGGCCGAGGACATCCGCGAGCGGGTCAAGGCGCTGACCGGCGGGCGCGGCGCCGACGTGATCTACGACCCGGTGGGCGGCGACGTGTTCGACGCGTCGCTGCGGTGCGTCGCCTTCGAGGGCCGCATCCTGGTGATCGGCTTCGCTGGCGGACGGGTGCCGCAGATCCCGGCCAACCACGTGATGGTGAAGAACGTCGACATCATCAGCGTCAACCGCCCGGCCTATGACGCGCTGGCGCCCGAGGTGTCGCGCCGCAGCCAGGAGGAACTGCTCGGCTGGCTGGCCGAGGGCCGGATCAGGCCGCTGGTGTCGAAGACCTTCCCGCTGGAGCGGGCCGTCGAGGGTCTGGAGTCGGTGGTGACCCGCAGGTCCACGGGCAAGGTCGTGATCACGCCCTGAGGCACCTCGCGGTAGCGGGGCAACGGGCGTTTGCGGCGAATCCGCGCTGTAACCCATTGTTCATGAAAGATTTCCCGAATTGCCTTGATTCACGGCCGGGGAGTCTTAAAATCACGCATGTACCTTCGGCCGCGTTTCTCGCGAGAAGGTACTGCCCTTCGTGGGCGTTTCCTCCCTAAACTTGGGCCACTTCAGGCAACTGGAGTGGCTCTTTTTTTCGTCGATCGCGGGGCAGACGAGGTCGCGGGGAAAAGGATCCACCGCCGCAAGGATTTTTGCCGCGTCCCGGATCACACCGCCCGGATCATTGAGCCTTGAGCAGATCGGCCGGGAGCGCGGCCAGCGCCAGGATCAGCGTGTGCATGGCGTCGCACAACGTTGCGAATCCGTCGCTGCGGTCCAGGGTCGCCTCGTCCATGTAGAGCGCCCGGTTGATCTCGATCTGCAGCGCATGGCGTCCCTCGCGCGGCACGCCGTAGTGGCGGGTGTTGAAGCCGCCCGAATAGGGATCGTTGCGCACCACCCGGAAACCCTGCGCGGTGAGCGCCTGCTGGGCCGCGGCCATCACCTCGCCGTGGCAACTGCGGCCGTAGCGGTCGCCGAGGATGAAGTCGGGCACGGCGCCTGTGCTCTTCAGCGGCATGTCGCCCCACGAGCCGCCGCAGGACGGCATGGAATGGCAGTCGATCAGCACCGCACAACCGAACTGGGCGCGGGTCCGCTCAAGCAGGCGCGACAGGGCCTGGTGGTAGGGCCGGTATACCGCCGACACCCGGCGCTCGGCCTCTGCGAACGGCATGCGGCCGTCATAGATCGGGGTGCCGCTCGCCACCACGCGGGCGATGGTGCCGAGCCCGGCGGCGACGCGGCCGGAGCGGGCGTTGACGAATTCGGGCAGCGGCCCGTCGAACATCTCCGGGTCCAGCTCCCACGCCTCGCGGTTCACGTCCAGATAGGCGCGGGCGTAGTTGGCCTGGATCAGCGGCGCGCAAAGATGGGGCGCGGCGCCGAACAGCTCGTCGACATAGGCGTCCTCGGACGCGCGCAGCGTGTGCGGGTCGAGCCGCGACGACGACACGAACTCTTCGGGGTAATATCGGCCGCTGTGCGGCGACGAGAACACCAGCGCCGCCGTCTGGCGCGCCGGCTCGGTCACCAGGCACGCGGGTGGGCCAGCCTCCGTGTCGGGCGCGGCTTGGGCTTTGCGTGCGGGTTCGCTGGGGGTCATCGTCCGATCATCTGGTGCCGGATGCGCCTCCGGCAAGGCACTTCCGTGTTGAAGTATGACGGATTTTGTCCGATGGGCAACCGGTCGCACGCGAAACCGGCCAGGCGTCCCATTCCGGCAACTTCGGCCGGCAACACAGGTCTTGCACCGACGGACGTTTTGCTTATAGTCCGCGCCGATCCCGAGGGGCGCATAGCTCAGTGGTAGAGCACTACGTTGACATCGTAGGGGTCGCAAGTTCGAACCTTGCTGCGCCCACCATTCCCCTTGAACCTACTAGCGTGTTTGATTTTCCCCTATGGGGAAGCGGCTTCCTTTTGGATCGCGTCGGGTCGCAAAACCGTTAGCATCGATCGTAGGGGCCGCAAGTTCCGCTGACTTGCGTTCGTCCGGCTGCTGACCGACTTTGGTTCACGCGCGAAAGCTGCGCCGTCGGACAAACCGCAGAGGCTGCGATGGACGACTTGGACAAGATTCAGGCGCGCGCCATGACGGCCGCCGCCCGGCTCCCCGGCGTCGAGGCGGGCACATCCTATGGCACGCCCGCGGTGAAGCTGCGCGGCAAGCTGCTGGCGCGGGTCAAGGACGGCGAGACGCTGGTGGTCATGTGCGCGCTGCCCGACAAGGAACTGCTGATGGAGGCGGCGCCGGACATCTATTACGAGACCGACCACTACAGGGGCTGGCCGGCGGTGCTGGTGCGCATGGCGGCGATCGCCGACGACGAGCTCGCGCACCGGATCGAGCAGGCCTGGCGTATGAAGGCGCCGAAGACGCTGGTGAAGCAGCTCGACAAGGCGAAGCAGGAAAGCTCCTAGACGCTTGCCGCCGGTTTGCCGCGCCCCTACTTTCCTGCCGGGACCAACCGCCATCCGGGACTGATGAACCCTGCCAAGCCGCATCGCGCGCTACCGATCATCCTGGGCCTGCTGCTCGCGGCGGGGCCGGCGCAGGCGATGGCGCCGATCCGCGACCATCTGAACACCGGCCGCGCCGGCGAGCGCGACCATGCCTATCCGCTGATGCGCTGCGGCGCGCTCTACATGTCGTCGCTGAAGGCGTCGGACACCGACGTGCCGCCGGAAAAGGCCGAGCACATCCTGCAGACGGCCATGAAGATGATCGCCATCGCCACATCGTTCCGCATGAAGCAGGGCGACGACGCGGCGGCCACCGCGAACGGCGTCATGGACGAGGTCGAGCGCATGGTCGCCGCCTATGCCGGCGAGAGCGCCGCGTCCAGCAAGACCTCGCTGCTGGCGCAAGACTTCAAGTACTGCCGCAACTTCGCCGAGCCGTTCGCGCGCAACTACAACATGGATCCGCCGCAGGGCGCGCCGCGGCCGGTGCCGCGCGAGACTCCGCTGCCCGAGCCGTCGCCGCCAACGGATGAGCCCGAGGTCCGTCCGGGCGACGTGCCCGGCGCGCCGCTGCCGCACTGACTTCAGGCGAAGGCGCCGACTCTATGCCAGGGCACTTGGGCGCTTCTCGATCCGTTCCCACCAGCGCAGCAGGTTGGTGTGCTTGCCGGTGAAGAACAAGCCGGCATGCTTGCCGGTGCCGAGCCGGGCATAGGCGGTGATGTCGACCACCGTGAAGTCGTCGCCGGCGATGTAGTCGCGGCCGGCCATGTCGGCGTCGAGCCAGTCGAACTTCTTCAGCGCGTCGTGGCGGCAGGCCTCCACATACTCCGGCACCTGGGTCAGCACCTCGGCGAAGAACGGCTGCTGGTGCTTGACGTAGCTGGTGACGTAGCTGGCCACGTCGAGCTCGATGCGCCGGTTCCACATCTCGATGACGGCGCGTTCCTTCGGCGTGGTGCCGAACAGCGGCGGGTTGGGATGGAACTCCTCCAGGTAGCGGCAGATGGCGTAGGACTCGGTGAGATAGCTGCCGTCCTCGAGCCGGAGCACCGGCAGCGCCGCCATCGGATTGATCTTGCGGAATTCGGGCGTGCGGTGCTCCATTTTCGAGAACTCCACGTTCTCGCGCGGTATCTCCAGCCCCTTTTCCGCCAGGTACATGCGGACCCGCTTGGTGTTGGAGCCGGCCTGATTGTCGAGCAACGTCAGTCCCCCGAGCCGAATGGTCATGGTGTCACCTGCTGATTTCCCTGTTTCGCCGCGGAGAGTAGACCTTCGCGTCACGCCTGCGAAAGCCCGATCTGCGGCACCGCCCGTTGCCGCCATCCGAACGGCCCCGTAAGGTTGATCCGGGGCGCGGGTTGCGCCGGGAGGGGGGACGTGCCGGCAAAGGTGCTTTTCATCGGTCTCGACGCGGCCAGCGCGGCGTTGATCCGGCGGTTTACCGTCGAGGGCGCGATGCCGACCTTCGCGCGGCTGGAACGCGAGGGCGTGCTGTGCCGGCTGGAGAGCCCGCTGCAGACGCTGCCCGGCGCCATCTGGCCGGAAATCTCGACCGGCATCTCGTGCGGTAAGATGGCGGAATTCTATCATCCAGGGCAGCTCCGCACCGGGGAATCGCGCATCCGGCCGATGACCAAGGCCGACACCGACCCCGAACGCTATTTCTGGGCGAAGGCCAGCCGCGCGGGCCGCAGGGTCGCCGCCATAGACATGCCGCAGACGGCGCTCCTGCGGGACCTGAACGGCATCCAGCTCTGCGAATGGGGCTTGCACGACCGCAATTTCAGCATGGCTTCGCAGCCGCCGGGCCTGCTCGACGAGCTTCGGGCGCTGTACGGGGACCATCCGATCCAGGGCCGCGCGTGCGACATGTTGGCCAGCCAGCACGGCCACGAGGCCTTGCTCGATGGCCTGCTCGAGGGCTGCCGGGCCAAGGCCGACATGATGATCGACCTGATCGACAGGGATTCGTGGGATCTTTTCGCCTGCGTCTTCGGCGAGCCACACTGCGGCGGCCATCAGTTCTGGCATCTGCTCGACAAGTCGCATCCGAATCATCCGGCGGACGCGCCGCAGCGTCTGCGCGATGCGATGAAGCTGCTGTATTCGGCCATTGACGAGGGCGTCGGGCGTCTGATCGACAAGGCCGGACCCGGCGCCACCGTCATCGCGCTGTCGAGCCATGGCATGGGACCCTATGTGGGCGGGACGCAGTTGCTGCCCGAGGTGCTGTCGCGCCTCGGCATGGCTTCGGTGCATGACACGCCGGCCCGCCGATGGCTGCGGGCGCTGCACGGCAAGGCGCGCTATCTGCCCTACGGCGTCAAGCGCCCGCTGCGCAAGGCGACCGGGATCGCCGCGCTGCGCCGCGCACAGGCGGAGATCGGTGCGTTGCTCGATCCGTTCGATTCGCCGGGGACGCGCGCGGGGGCGGTGAAGAACAACCGCTGCGGCGCCATCCGGCTGAACCTCAAGGGCCGCGAGCCGTTCGGATCCGTGGCGCCGGGCATCGAGGCGAACGCGCTGCTGGCGGAACTGCGTACCGAGCTGATGGCGCTGAAGCTGCCCGGGACGGACAAGCCCATCATCGACCGCATCATCGGCGCCGAGGAAGCCTTCGGCCCGGACCATCACCCGGACGTCCCCGACCTGATGATCCGCTTCCGCGCCGACATCGGCCGGCTCGAGGCCTGCCAGTCGCCGCGCGTCGGGACCGTGGCGGTGCCGATCAACTCGCCGGGATATCCGCGCACCGGCGACCATGTGCCCAATACGCGGCTGTGGGCGGCGGGCCCCGGCATCCCGGCGGGGCAACGGTTGCCGGACGGCAGCGTGCTCGACATCGCGCCGACGATCCTCGGTCTGCTGGGCGTGCCCGGCGGCGACGTCGACGGGCGGCCGCTGCCGCTGCAAACTTGCCGGCGGCCGCCCGTCGCCCGGCCGGCCGGGTGATTACGGTTCGTTGACTACTGGTTGGCCCAGGCCGGCGACCGGGCGATGGCGCGGAACGCTTCTCTCG
>JBKJNE010000159.1:0-2661 GCA_046596015.1 Alphaproteobacteria bacterium | reverse complement strand
CAGGTGCATGATCATCTCGCGGTCGGCCGCTATATCGACCGCTACGAACGGCGGGGCGGCGAATGGCGCATCAAGCACCGCACCTGCCTCAGCGACTGGAGCCGGATCAAGCCCAGCGTCAACTGGCGTACCGACCCGGTCCGCGGCCGGCTCGCCGGCAAGCGCAAGCCGGACGACCTGCTCTACAGCGCGAGCCGCCTCGGCGCCGCCGAATAGATTGCAACGAGGGGACACTGCATGACCATCGAACACATGCTGCAGGCGGGCCGTGTCGCCGCCGTGGCCGACCCGCACCTGCAGCAGCTGCTGGACAAGCAGGCCTGCGCCCAGGTGATGATGACCTATTGCCGCGCCATCGATCACCGCGACGAGGAGTTGCTGCGCAGCGTGTTCCATCCCGGTTCGCAGCACCGGCACGGCTTCATCGGCCCGTCGTCGGACCCGAGCCGCCCGTCGAAGCCCGGTGCGCCCGGCGACTTCGTCGCCTATGCGCTGGGCGTGCTGGCGACCCATCTGCGCACCCACCACCAGCTCGGCAACATCTTCATCGATGTCGAGCCGGGCGCCACGGTCGCCTATACCGAAGCCTACTTCACCGCGTACCACCGCATGCGGCCCAAGGGCGACCCGCAAGCCTCGGCCGCAGCCTACGACACCGAAATGGATTACTGGGTTGGCGGCCGTTACATGGACCGGATGGAAAAACGCGAGAACGTCTGGAAGATCACCCACCGCACCGGCATCACCGACTGGCAGCGCGTCGAAGCGCCGGCCTCCCAGGGGTACAACGCCGTGCCGCCGGAAATCCGCATGCAGCAGAACCGCGACGACTTCCTGTATCACCGCCGGGCGTTTTACGGATAATTTTCCGGAAAACTTCCGGAAAACAATCATCGCTCGCCGAACCCGCACTCTTTGATATAGTCCCCTGCCGGAATTGACAGGGGAGACAGACGCCGTGGCTGAATCGTCGGGGGCGCCGGACAGGGTGCCTTACCCCAAGCCGATCTATGCGTGGATCGTCGTCGGCGTGTTGATCCTTGCCGCGCTGATCGCCTACATCGACCGTCAGGTCGTTGCGATCGTCGTCGACCAGATGAAGGCGGATCTCGGCGCGGGCGATGCGCAGATCGCCTGGCTCTATGGCGTCTTCGCGGTCTTCTACGCGGTCGCCGGCCTGCCCATCGCCTGGATGTCCGACCGGAAGAGCCGCAAGCACATCATCGCCATCGGCATCTTCTTCTGGTCGCTGATGACCATGGCCTGCGGACTGACCAAAAGCTTCTGGCTGGTCTTCCTGGCGCGGATCGGTGTCGGCGTCGGCGAAGCGACGCTGACGCCCGCGACCAATTCGCTGATCGGCGACTACTTTCCGCGCGACAAGATTCCGCTGGCGCTCAGCGTTGTCCAGGCCGGTCCGATCATGGGTTCCGGCATCGCGTTCATCATTGGCGGCTACGTCTACGGCATGGTCGAGCAGGCCGATCCGTTGCGGCTCCCCTTCTTCGGCGAGTTGGCGCCCTGGCAGCAGACATTCCTCTATGTCGGCGCGCCTGGTCTGCTACTGGCATTTCTGTTCCTGCTGATCCGGGAACCGGTGCGGCGGATGGTCGCCCGGCCCGCCGACAGCGCCGCTGGCACGGGAGCCGACATCTCGATCGCCAACTTTTATCGGCGCAACGCCAGGATGATGGCATTCCATCATATCGGCTTCCTGTGTTTTGGCCTCCTGGGCTACGCCTTCGTGTTCTGGACGGTGTCCTATTTCGTCCGCGTGCATGGCATGAACAATGCCGAGGCCTCGCAGATTTTCGGCTGGATCTTCCTGGTGACGGGACCGCTGGGGCCGATCTTCGCGGCGCTTTACGCCGCGCATCTGACGCGGCGCGGCAGGAAGGACGCGAACATCCTGGCGCCGCTGGCCGGCGGACTGATCGGCGTCGCCTCGGTCCTCGCCATCCAGGTGATGCCCAACCCGTTCTGGGCGTTCGTTTTCTACGTCCCCGCGCTGATCTTCGTGAATTCACCCTTCGCCATGGCCTATGCGTCGCTGACCTATGTCACGCCGCCGCCGTTGCGGGCGCGCGTGGCCGCCGTGTACATGTTCATGGTGTCGTTCGGCATGATGCTTGGGCCGCCGATCGCGGGCATGTTCAACGAGCACATCTTCCCCAGCGACCAGGGCGTGCGGTACTCGGTCATGTCGGTCACCGTGATCTTCGGCATGCTCGGCTTCCTGTTCCTGACCCTGGCGCGCAAGCATTACATCCGCACGGCCAGGGATGCCGAGGATTGGAGCGCCGAAGAGGACGCCCACGACCGGGAAGACGCGAAGGGTCTCGCCTGAGCTTACCAATCGCGCCCGGCGGGCGCATACTCGCCTTCTCTGGCGGGAGGATGATGATGTCGATGCAGCCGCGCGATAACACCAAACCCTTGGACGACTACAGCCTGCTCGACCCGAAGGTGCATGCGTGCCCCTACGAGTTCTTCCAGCGGCTGCGCAGCGAGTGTCCGGTGTACCGCATGCCCGAAACGGGCACATATCTCGTCACCCGCTATGACGACATCCGCGCTCCTGCAGGGTGATGTTGGAGGTGAAGTCCTGGTAATTCTTCTTGATGGCGCGGATGTCGTCATAGCGGGTGACGAGATATGTGC
>JBKJNE010000149.1:0-9169 GCA_046596015.1 Alphaproteobacteria bacterium | reverse complement strand
GGCAAATCCATGCTGGCGGCGCGCCTGCCCGGCCTGCTGCCGCCGCTGTCGCCGGCCGAGGCGCTGGAGGTTTCGATGATCGCCTCCATCGCCGGCCAGCTCGACGGCGGCCGCATCTCGCGGGTCCGGCCGTTCCGCGCGCCGCACCATTCGGCGTCCATGCCGGCGCTGGTCGGCGGCGGCATGCGGGCCAGGCCGGGCGAAATCTCGCTCGCCCATAACGGCGTGCTGTTTCTGCCCGAATTCCCGCGCCAGGTGCTGGATTCGCTGCGCCAGCCCATGGAGACCGGCCGCATCATGGTGGCCCGCGCCAACGCCCATATCGAATATCCGGCGCGGGTCCAGCTCGTTGCCGCCATGAACCCGTGCAAGTGCGGCTATCTCGGCGACGCCCAGCTCGCCTGCAACCGCGCCCCGAAATGCGCCGTCGACTACCAGGGCCGCATCTCCGGCCCGCTCTACGACCGCATCGACCTGCAGATCGAGGTGCCGGCGGTCGCCGCCGCCGACCTGTCGCTGCCGCCGCCCGCCGAAGGATCGGCCGAGGTCGCGCGCCGGGTCGCCGCCGCCCGCGCCGTCCAGACCGAGCGTTACGAGGCGCTGGGCGCGAACGTGCGCACCAACGCCCAGGCCGACGGCGAGGTGCTGGAAGCCGCCGCCGCCCCCGACGCCCCGGGCCGCGCCCTGCTCACCCAGGCCGCCGAAAAACTGCGGCTGTCGGCACGCGGCTATCACCGGGTGCTGCGCGTGGCCCGCACGCTGGCCGACCTGTCGGGCGTTGAAGGCGTGGGCCGCGCGCATATCGCCGAAGCGCTGTCCTATCGCCGGTTCACGGTGCAGCGGTGAAGGAGAGAGTTAAGTGCAGCGTCACCGGAATTCCCGGTCATCGAAGCCATGACCGCGCAGGAGACGGGCGCTCCCCAGGGTGCCGTGACCATCCAGCGGCTGTGCCGGCTCGGAGTTACGGCGACAGTGCATTCAACTCCCAACCGGATGGAGGTTGCGCGGTGCCGCGCAGCCTCAGTCGAGCTTCGGCGGCAGGTCCGGATCGCCTTTCTTCGCCGCGCGCTGGTACGCCGGCCGCTCGCCGATGCGCTTCAGGTAGGCCAGCAGGTTGGGCATGCCGGAGATGTCGCGCGGCACGAACAGCCGCATGGTGGTCAGCGGGAACAGCATGATGATGTCGGCCGCGGTGAACTCGCCGCCGGCGAAATAGGGCGCCTTGCCCAGCCGGTCCTCGACCATGGCGAACGCCTTGTCGCCGCGCGAGCGCAGCGCCCTGGTCATGTCGGTTTCCGGCGTGCCCATCATGGTCAGGATCATGCCCACCATGCCGCTCGGCATCAGCGAGGCGTTGGCGAAGTGGAACCAGAACAGGTAGTCCGCATAGTTCGGGTGATCGGGCGTGAGCTTGAGCCGGCCGTTGCCGTATCTGGCGATGATGTACTCGATGATCGCGCCGGACTCGCCCAGCACCAGGTCGCCGTCGGTGATCACCGGCGCGGTGCCGAACGGGTGGATCGCCTTGTACTCGGCGGGCGCGAGCCGGGTGACCGGATCGCGGTCGTATTTCTTCATCTCGTAAGGGATCCCCAGCTCCTCGCAGAGCCAGACGATCCGGTCCGATTGCGAGATGCCGAGGTGATGCACGGTGAGCATTGTGGTTCCTCCCCAGATGTGACCGGCCAGATATGACTGGCGAGAAATGACGGGGAACAGTCGTACCCCGCCGCGGCCCACGACGCCACGAATTCTGCGGTAGAGGCGAATCGGGGGGCAAACGGCCGGGCCGCGCGAATGTGCCGTTCCGGGCGGCCCGTCGCTTGACTTTTGCATTCTGGAGTCAATCTAATGTCCGTGATGCGCACCCGCGCCAACCGTGCATCTTCTGATGGACACCAGCATGAACGAACGACCCTACGCCCAAGCGATCAATCGCCTCCGCGAGGCCGATCTGCGCCCCACGCGGCAGCGCCTGGCGCTCGCCAAGCTGCTGTTCGAGCAGGGCTGCGACCGCCACGTGACGGCGGAGACGCTGCACGAGGAGGCGCAAAAGTGCGGGGCGCGCGTGTCGCTCGCCACGGTCTATAACACGCTGCACCAGTTCACCGACGTGGGCCTGCTGCGCGAGATCATGGTGGATTCCGGCAAGACCTATTTCGACACCAATGTGGGCGACCATCATCACTTCCTGTGCGAGCAGTCGGGCGAGATCACGGACATCCCGGCGCACATGGTGACCGTGGCCGAACTGCCTCGGGCCCCCGACGGCCGCAAGATCAGCCGGGTCGATATCATCATCCGCATATGCGATCAGTGATGGGCAGCCCTGCGTTTCTGGAATCGTTCTAATTTACCCTTGACCCGATTGTTTTCCTGAGTATGTATTTCTGAACGCTGGCGTTTTCCGCCGGCGGAGGGGCCTTGCCCAGCGAGGCCCGGGAAGTACAATCACCAAGCTCAGGAGATGTTATGTCGCTTGCCGGTTCCAAGACCGTAGACAATCTGAAAGCCGCTTTTGCCGGCGAAAGCCAGGCCAACCGCCGCTACCTGTATTTCGCGCAGAAGGCCGACGTCGAGGGCTACAACGACGTCGCCGCCGTGTTCCGCTCGACCGCCGAAGGCGAGACCGGCCACGCCCATGGCCACCTGGAATTCCTCGAGGAGGTCGGCGACCCGGCCACCGGCGAGCCGATCGGCGAGACCTCGCTGAACCTGAAGGCCGCCATCGCGGGCGAGACCCACGAGTACACCGACATGTATCCGGGCATGGCCCGCACGGCCCGCGAGGAAGGCTTCGACGAGATCGCCGACTGGTTCGAGACGCTGGCCAAGGCCGAGCGCTCGCACGCCGGCCGTTTCCAGAAGGCCCTCGACACGCTCGGCGCCTGATCGCGTCCGGCGTCTGAAACGGACATCGGCCGGAGCCCGATCGGCTCCGGCCCTTCCGTCCCCTGTCCCATCGACCGAAGAGGAAGCGCCATGGCTGAAGGCAGTCTCGACGCGCCGATCCGCCATCCGCTGGATTGGAACAACCCGGATTTCTACGACGCCGGGAAGCTCGACGCCGAGGTGCGGCGGATCTTCGACATCTGCCATGGCTGCCGGCGCTGCTTCAATCTGTGCGACTCGTTCCCGCGGCTGTTCGACCTGGTCGACGCTTCGGAGTCCATGGAGCTCGACACCGTCGACAGCAAGGACTTCAAGCCGGTCGTCGATGCCTGCACGCTCTGCGACCTGTGCTTCATGACCAAGTGCCCCTACGTGCCGCCGCACGAGTTCAACCTGGACTTTCCGCATCTGATGCTGCGCTACCGCGCCGCCGAGCGGAAAGCGGGGCACGGGAATTTCGTCCACGAGCAGCTCGTCGAGACCGACCGGAACGGCAAGCTGTTCGGTCCCATCGCGCCGGTCGCCAACTGGGCCACGGCCCTGGACAACACGCTGACCCGGCCGATCATGGAAAAGCTGGCGGACATCGACCGCGATGCCTACGTGCCCAGGTTTCACGGCGACACCTTCGTGCGCCGGGCGAAGAAGAACCCGCCGGCGGTCAACGCCGCCGCGCCCGGGCATGGGCGCAAGGCGGTGACCTATGCCACCTGCTTCGCCAACTACAACAACCCGGATATCGGCGTCGCCACCCAGGCGGTGCTGGCGCGTAACGGCGTCGAAACCGAGGTGGTCTATCCCAGATGCTGCGGCATGCCGCTGCTCGAGCAGGGCAACATCGAGGGCGTCGCCGAGAACGCCCGCAAGGTCACGTCCGAGCTGCTGCCCTGGGTGGAGAAGGGCTACGACATCGTGGCGCTGGTGCCGTCCTGCGCGCTGATGCTGAAGTTCGAATGGCCGTTGATCCTGCCCGGCGACGCGACGGTAAAGAAGATCTCGGAAGCGACCTTCGATTCCGCCGAATACGTCGTCGACATCGCCCGCAAGCATGGCCTCGCCGACGGGCTGCGGCCGCTGGAAGGCGGCGTGACGGTGCATCTCGCCTGCCACGCGCGGGCGCAGAACATGGGTCCGAAGGCGGCCGAGATGCTGCGGCTGATTCCGGAACCCGACGTGGCCGTCATCGAACGCTGCTCGGGCCATGGCGGCTCGTGGGGCATGCTGAAGGACAATTTCGACGTGGCGCTGAAGGTCGGCAAGCCGGTCGCCCAGAACGCCGTGAAGCAGGCCAAGGCCTATGTGTCGAGCGAATGCCCGCTCGCCGCCGACCATATCATCCAGGGCATGGAGCGGATCGACTCCGGCAAGGCGCCGGCGCGGTCGTGGCATCCCATGGAGCTGATGGCGCTGGCCTACGGCGTCGCGCAGGAGGGCCGATGAGCAAGCAGATCAGCCGCGTCGATATACTGCCGATGGCGGAATATGGCCGGATTCGCACGGCGAAACGTGGCGAGATGGTGGCGAAAAAGCGGCATCGCCGTGTCGAAGTCGGCCCTTACGTGACCTTCTACTTCGAGAGCTACGATACCATGTGGCTCCAGATCCACGAGATGCTCTACATCGAGAAGGGCGGCGAGGCGCAGATCGCCGACGAGCTGGCGGCCTATAACCCGCTGATCCCGCAGGGATCCGAGCTTGTCGCGACGATGATGTTCGAGATCGACGACGAGAGCCGCCGCAAGCGCGTGCTCGGCAGGCTGGGCGGCGTCGAGCAGACGGTGGCGGTCACCATCGGCGCCCACGTGGTCCGCGGCAGGGCCGAGGAGGACGTGGACCGGACGACGGCGGCGGGCAAGACCTCGTCGGTGCATTTCCTGCACTTCCCGTTCACGGCCAAGGACATAGCAGCCTTCCGCGACCTGTCGCAGCCCGCCATCCTCGGCATCGGCCACGATGGCTACCAGCACATGACCGTGCTGTCCCCGGATACGCGCAAGGCGCTGGGCGCGGATTTCGACTAGCTGTTGAGCGTCGCCCGTGCCGCGTTCCTGCCGGCGACCCGCCCGTAATACGATCCCGGCCCCAGGCTCAAACCGCTGGCATAGCCCTTGCCGTCCTGCGGGATGCTCGAGACGCAGGCGCCGGCGGCGTAGAAGCCGGGGATGATGCTGCCGCCCTCGTCCAGCACCTCGCTCTCGGCGGTGGTGCGCAGGCCGCCCAGGGTCAGGTAGCGGTAGGACGTGCTGGTGTAGGACAGGTCGAAGGCTGCGTAGGGCGGCTTGTCGAGCGGCGCCACCCAGTCGGGGTGCTTGTTCCACAGTGGATCGGACCCCTTCGCCGCCGCCGCGTTGTACTCGGCCATGGTCTTCTGCAGCGATCCCGCAGGCAGCTTCAGGCCCGCTTCCATGTCGGCGACGGTGTCCCAGCCGTCGATCAGCCGCTTCTCGATCTCCGGATAGGCGAACACCGCCGAATCGACGATCAGGTAGGCGGTTGCGCCCGGCTGCTCGGCGATGTGCTCGGCGGTGCGGCCGTGATAGCTGTCCTCGGCCACGAAGCGCTCGCCGCGCGTGTTCACCACGATGCCCCTGATCAGCTGGCCGGGCGGATAGAACGACGAGGTGGCGATGGTGCCGCTCATGGCCTGGGTCGCGGCGCCCGCCGACAGGCCCAGCATCAGTGCCGCGCCGTCATTGTGCGGGATGCCGAGCGGCTCGGACGCCTCGGGAAGCTGCGGCACATAGTGGCGCATCAGTTCCCGGTTCATGCCGAATCCGCCCGCGGCCAGGATCACCGCGCGGCGGGCGCGCAGATGCACCGGTCCCGTGGTCTGGCGCACCCTCACGCCCATGATCCGGCCGGCGTCGTCGCGCACCAGCGCCTTCACCTCGCTGTCGGTGATGACGCGCACGCCTTCCTCGGCGCAGCGGGCGATCAGCGCGTTCATGGCCAGCGCACCGCCGCCGTCGGCAACCTTTGCCACCTTGTGGCCGCGCGGCACCGGCTTGGCGAAAGTGTAGTACGGCCAGGCCTTCTCGTTGCCGGTCGAGGCGAGGCAGTCGCTGGTCGGCGCGATCACCGCCTTTTCCTTGTAGTAGGTGCGCTCGAACGGCACGCCCTGGGTTTCCAGCCAGTCGAAATGATCGGCCGCGTCGTTGCAGAACCGGCGGACGATGGTGGCGTCCGGCGCGCCGGTGCTGGCCATCAGGAACTTGTACATGTCCTCGGCGGTGTCGTCGTAGCCGACCGCCTTCTGCACGGCGGTGCCGCCGCCCAGATAGAAGATGCCGGCCGACAGCGCGCTCGCGCCGCCGCCGCCCGACGCCCGTTCGATCACCAGCACGTCGGCGCCAGCCCGGCGCGCCTCCAGCGCGGCGCAGGCGCCGGCGATGCCGTAGCCGATGACGATGACGTCGGCGGTGTCGTCCCAGGCGCCGATCTGGTCGGCACGCAGCAGTTCGGGTGTGGTGGTCATGTGTTCTTCGTATTCCCGTTCCTGGTTGAAAACTATACCGTCCTGCCGGCCCGGTCGCCCTCGCGGTAGGCCTCGAGGGCCGAACGCGGCGCGACCACGTCGCCGGCCATTTTTGTCGGCGCGTAGCGCGCGAAGACTTCCCACAATTCGTCGCGCGGCGTGGGGCTGCTGCCGGCGACGATGAAGTCGAAGCCCTGGGGCGATACGGCGCCGCTAAAGGCGTGCCGGAGATGCGCCTCGCCATCCTGGACGCGCGCCACCACGGTCGTGGGCAGCACGTCGATGCCCAGAGTCGGCAGGCTCTGGAGATATTCGTACTGGTGGGACGCGCCGATATTGGCGCCGAAGTGCAGATACGGCGTCGCGACAGTGACCTTGCTGCCCCGCTTGGCGAGCGACTCCATGACCAGCGCGGTCTCATAGTTGGCGCGCACGTCGACCATCAGCGCCCGCGTGCCGTTCAGGTCGAATTTCACCTCGTTGAACAGGCCCTGCGCGGCGGCATCGGACGATATGACCGGGATCGAGCCGTCGCTTTCGGCGCCCAGGTCGCTGGTCGATACGGCGCCCGTCGCCATGATGATCGCGTCCGGCCTGAAGTCGCGAACGAAGGCTTCATCCGCCAAAGTCTGCAGCAGAATCCTGACCGGAAGGAGTGAAAGCTCCTGCTCGATCCAGTTCACCGAGGTCAGCAGGTTGGCGGCGTCGCCCATGGGTGCTACCAGGTTCAACCGGCCGCCCAACCGCGAGCCGGCCTCGACCAGGGTCACGTCGTGGCCGCGCCTCGCCGCGATCTCGGCGGCCTTGATGCCCGCCGGGCCGCCGCCCACCACCAGCACCCGCTTGGGACCTTCGATCGGTACGTCGAGCTTCCTGAACCGGTTCTCCTCGCCTACCTCGGGGTTGTGGAAGCAGGTGATCGGGTAGCGGGCGCGGTCGTAGCAGCCCTGGTTGGAGCCGGTGCAGGTGCGGATGCGGTGGCCGATGCCCTGCCACAGCTTCTTCACCAGGTCCGGATCGGCGATCTGGGCGCGTGTCATGCCGACCAGGTCGCAGTCGCCCGCCTGCAGCGCGCGCTCGGCCAGGTCCGGCGTCGGGATCTTGCCGACGCCTACCACCGGCACCTTGCCGCCGATCGCGTCGCGCAGGTTCCGGGTCAGCGGCAGCCACTCGCCGAAAGTGTGGCGGTAGGAGCCGATCGCCCGGGCATAGTCGACGCCGCCCGAGCCCTCTGAATGGTTGAGGTAGTCGAACAGTCCGGTCCCGACCACCTCGTTGGCGATTTCGGCCAGCCGGTCGATCCCCACGCCGCCGTCTTCCGGCTTGATGAAATCGTCGACCGAGATGCGGAAGCCCATGGCCTTGTCCGGGCCGATGGCGTCACGCACCCGCCGGGCGAGTGTCTTCACGAAGTAGAGATGCTCGCCCCACCGGTCGTCCCGGAAGTTGGCGTAGGGCGTGAACGACTGCTGGATCAGATAGCCGTGGGTGCCGTGCAGCTCGACGCCGTCGAGGCCGTTGTCGACGACGATCTTCGCCGTGCGGGCGAACCCGTCGATCACCTCCTCGACCTCGGCGTCGGTCATCTTGTGTGATACCTCGCCGGCCAGCGACGTGGTGCCGGAAAAGCCCCACAGCGGCGTCCAGTCGTCACGCGGGTCCGACTTCCCCTGAACGCCGAAATGGAACAGCTGCTGGATGATCTTGGCGCCGTGCTTATGCACGCGCGTGCTCATCTGCTGGTACTTCCTGGCGATGTCCTCGGGCTCGTAGACGAAATGGCCTGCTATCTGGCTGGAATGGTGGACATGCATGGCCGTCAGGATGATCAGGCCCGTGCCGCCCTCGGACCGACGCTCCTGGTACGCCATGTAGCGCTCGCCGGTGTTGCCGGCCTGCCAGAAGTCGGTGTAGGCCGCATGGGCGGTCGAAACCACCCGGTTCCGGAGTTCGATGGGTCCCAGCTTGATCGGCGTCAGCATTTTCATCGTCGTTCTCCCGTTGTGTCAGCACAGGTTCGCCGGCGAGGCGTCAGAAACCCGTGAAAGGCCGGCCAGCCCCGCGCTGATGTCCAGTTCCTTGCGGATGATGTCGAGCGCCTTGGACACGCCAGCCTCGCCGGCGGCGCCCAGGCCGTAGAGATGGGCGCGGCCGATCAGGCAGGCCCTGGCGCCCAGCGCCATGGCCTTGAGCACGTCCTGGCCGCTGCGAATGCCGCCGTCCAGCAGCACCTCCGCGCGGCCGCCGACCGCCTCGACCACGTCGGGCAATGCCGCGATGGTGGAACTCGAGGCGTCCAGCATGTTGCCGCCATGGTTGGACACGCTGATGCCGTCGGCGCCTGCGGCGACTGCAAGTTGCGCGTCCTCTGGGTCCATCACGCCCTTGACCAGCAGCTTGCCCGGCCAGATGCCGCGCAGCCATTCCACGTCCTTCCAGGTGGCGGACGCATCCAGCATGGTCACGATGTTGGCGATTTCCGGCTGGGCCATGTGCGGCACGAAGTTGCCGAACTGGATCGGCATGGCGCCCAGCGTCTTCAGCGCCCAGCGCGGACGCCGCGCATAGACCATGATGCTGCCCGGCGTATATCGCGGCGGCAGGCGGGTGTGGCGGCCGCGCACCGACCGGTTCATCTGCGACAGCAGCGGCCAGGTCATGGTCAGCACTAGCACCGGACAGCCTGCGTCTCGGGCGCGATCCACAATGCCCCGCATGATTCCGCGGTCGGTCAGCATGCAGATCTGGAACCAGAAGCTTTCCTGTTCGCGCTTCAGGTCCTCGATGGACTTGATCACCATC
>JBKJNE010000111.1:0-4265 GCA_046596015.1 Alphaproteobacteria bacterium | reverse complement strand
ACGGGCGTATAATTCTGCCAATGAGAACCCGGGCACGACCTCTCCACTGTCATCCCCGATTTATTCGGGGATTCGCGCCTATGCCCCGATGCCTGTTGGCGGATTGCATGACCTCGGTGCGACAGGCCCCATCGATTAGCCCGCTCTAAGACGGATCCCCGAATAAATCGGGGATGACAGCCAGGGGCGGTGGCCGTCGGTGTTGCGGCAACAAGACCAAGCCAACTTAACCCAACCGTCACCGGCGATGTTACCCACCGGTTCTTTTTCCGTCCGGGCGGGCTTGCGGCCCCTTTCAAACTCTTTAAAGTGCTCCCACCGTCTTCTTGGGGAAGATACCCGTCCCGCTGGGGAGCCTGAACCGTGTCCGACTACGAATTCATCCTGGTGGATGATCCCGCGCCGTTCGTGCGCCGCATCACCCTGAACCGGCCGGAAAAGCGCAACGCCATGAACAACGGCCTGCGCGGCGAGGTGTTCAAGGCGCTGCATGCCGCCGACATCGACGAGAGCATCCGCGTCACCATCCTGCGCGGTGCCGGCAAGGCGTTCTGCGCCGGCTACGATCTGGCTGGCGCCAACAACCAGGAACAGCCCTATTACACGCCGGGTGGCATCGGCAACTGGCCGCGCCATGTGGTGCAGGGCTGGTTCACCATCTGGGACCTGGCCAAGCCGGTGATCGCCCAGGTGCACGGCTATTGCCTGGCCGGCGGCACCGAGCTGGCGACGGCGTGCGACCTGGTCTACGTGGCCGAGGACGCGCAGATCGGCTATCCGCCGGTGCGCACCATGAGCCCGCCCGACATGCAGTTCCACCCGTGGATGCTGGGCATGCGCCACGCCATGGAGCTGATGCTCACCGGCGACGCCATGAACGGCATCGAGGCGGTCGATAAGGGTTTCGCCAACCGCGCCTATCCGGCCGACGAACTCGAAGCCAAGGTGCTGGAGCACGCCGAGCGCGTCGCCAAGGTACCGACCGACATCCAGCAGATGAACAAGCGCAGCATCCACCACGCCATGGAGATCATGGGCATGCGCGCCGCCATCCGCGCCGGCACCGAGGTGCAGGCGCTGGCCTTCTTCACCGAGACCTCGCAGACCTACCGGGCCGAACTCCGCAAGGGCGTGACCCAGGCGCTGACAAAGCGCGACGAGACGTTCGGCGACTACCGCACCCAGGAACAGAAGAAAGCAGGGGAATAGATCCATGAACTTCGAATTTTCCGACGACCAGAAGCTGCTGAAGGAACAGGCCCGCGGCTTCCTGCAGAGCAAGTGCTCGACCAAGGAAGTGCGCCGCATCCTCGACGGCAAGGAGCCCTACCATCCGGAGCTGTGGAAGGGCGTGGCCGAGATGGGCTGGCTGGGCGCCTCGATCCCCGAGGAATATGGCGGGCTCGGCCTGGGCTATCTGGAGCTGTGCGTGATCGCCGAGGAGCTGGGCCGCGCGGTGGCGCCGATCCCGTTCTCGTCGACGGTCTATCTGTTCGCGGAAGCCGTGCTGATCGCCGGCACGGAAGCGCAGAAGCAGAAGTATCTGCCGAAAGTTTCGGAAGGCGCGATCATCGGCGCCCTGGCGCTGTCGGAAGGCGCGGGCGCGGTGACGCCCAAGACCATCAAGACCTCGGCCGCGGGCGGCAAGCTGACCGGCGTGAAGCTGCCGGTGACGGACGGCGATGTGGCCGACTACGCCGTGGTCGCGGCCAAGACCGGCGCGGGCAATGACGAAGGCTCCATCTCGCTGTTCATCATCGACATGAAGGGCGCCGGCGTGAAGGCCGAGGCCGTCGACACCGTCGATCCGACCCGCAGCCACGCCAAGGTCAGCTTCGACGGCGCCGCAGCCGAGCCGCTGGGCGCGACCGGCCAGGGCTGGGCGATCCTCGACAAGGTGTTCGACCGCGCGGCGGTGCTTTTTGCGTTCGAGCAGGTCGGCGGCTCGCAGGCCGCGCTGGAAATGGCGCGGGATTACGCCATGGGCCGCTATGCCTTCGGCCGCCCGATCGCGTCGTTCCAGGCCATCAAGCACAAGCTGGCCGACATGTACGTGGCGACCGAGTTGGCGCGCTCGAATTCCTATTACGGCGCCTGGGCGCTGTCGACCGACGCGCCCGAGTTGGCCATTGCCGCCGCCACCGCCCGCGTCAGCGCCACCGAGGCCTATCACGAGTGCTCCAAGGAAAACATCCAGGTGCATGGCGGCATGGGCTTTACCTGGGAGTTCGACTGCCATCTGCATTACCGGCGCTCGAAGGTGCTGAGCCTGGTGCTGGGCAGCCTGCCGCGCTGGAAGGACCGGCTGATCAGCCGTCTCGAAGAGCGCAACGCGGCCTAACGGAGACATAGGATGGATTTCAACGATACCCCGCAGGAAGCCGGCTTCCGCGTGCAGGCCAGGGAATGGATAGCGGCCAATCGCCCGGCCGACTGGCAGAACAAGGCCGGTGGCCGCGACCAGGACGGCATTGCCATCTCCAAGGCGTGGCAGAAGAGGAAGTACGACGCCGGCTGGGCCTGCATCCATTGGCCGAAGGAATATGGCGGCCGCGGCGCCACGCCCATCGAGCGGGTGATTTGGTCGCAGGAAGAGGGCGAGCTGGGCGCGCTCAGTGGTCTGTTCATCATCGGCCAGGGCATGTGCGCCCCGACGATCATGGCGCACGGCTCCGAGGCGGCGAAGGCGCGCCATGTGCCGAAGATCGCCAGCGGCGAGGAAATCTGGTGCCAGCTGTTCTCCGAACCGGGCAGCGGTTCCGATCTCGCCGGCCTGCGCACCCGCGCCGAGAAGCAGGGCGACGAGTGGGTGATCAACGGCCAGAAGATCTGGACCTCGGGCGCCCACTACTCGGACTACGGCATCCTGATCACCCGCACCGATCCGGCCGTGGCCAAGCACAAGGGCCTGACCATGTTCTACCTGGACATGCGCTCGCCCGGCGTCACCATCAAGCCGATCAAGCAGGTGTCCGGCCGTTCGGACTTCAACGAGGTCTACTTCGCCGACGTCCGCATCCCCGACAGCCAGCGGCTGGGCGCGGTGGGCGACGGCTGGAAGGTGTCGCTGACCACGCTGATGAACGAGCGTCTCGCGGTGGGCGGCGGCTTCCCGACCAACTTCGAGGAAATGTTCGAGATGACCAAGGTTCTCGAAGGCGAGAACGGCCCGGCCATCGACGACCAGTCCGTGCGCGAGAAGCTGGCCGACTGGTACATCCGCGCCGCCGGCCTGCGCAACACCCAGAACCGCATGATGTCGGCCCTGTCGCGCGGCCAGGCGCCCGGCCCCGAAGCCTCGATCAGCAAGCTGGTGCTGGGCATCAACCGGCAGAACATGGCCTCGACCATGCTCGACATCCAGGATGCTTACGGTGTCATCAGCCAGAAGGACCTGGCGGTGAACGGCGGACAGTTCCACGAGATCTTCTTCCGCGCCGTCGCCCACCGGATCGAGGGCGGCACGGACGAGATCCTGCGCAACATCATCGCCGAAAGGGTGCTTGGCCTGCCGGGCGACATCCGCGTCGACAAGGACTTGCCGTTCAACAAGATCCCCACCGGGGCGAACTGAGAGAGACCATGATCAAGACCCGTTTCACCGAAGAGTTCGGCATCAAGCATCCGATCGTGCAGGGCGGCATGCAGTGGGTCGGCCGCGCCGAGCTGGTGTCGGCCGTGGCCAATGCCGGCGCGCTCGGCTTCATCACCGCGCTGACCCAGCCGACGCCCGAGGACCTGGCCAAGGAAATCAAGCGCTGCCGCGAGATGACCGACCAGCCGTTCGGCGTCAACCTGACCATCCTGCCGACGGTGAGGCCGACGCCCTATGACGAGTACGCCCGCGCCATCATCGAGGGCGGCGTGAAGATCATCGAGACCGCCGGCCGCAACCCGGAACCCTACATGCCGTGGTTCAAGGAAGCCGGCGTGAAGGTGATCCACAAATGCACCTCGGTCCGCCACGGCGTGAAGGCCCAGCAGGTGGGCTGCGACGCGGTTTCCATGGACGGCTTCGAATGCGCCGGCCATCCGGGCGAGGACGACGTGCCGAACCTGGTGCTGCTGCCGGCCGCCGCCGACCAGCTCACCATCCCGATGATCGCCTCGGGCGGCTTCGGCGACGGCCGCGGCCTGGTCGCGGCGCTCGCGCTGGGCGCCGAAGGCATCAACATGGGCACCCGCTTCATGGCCACCAAGGAAGCGCCGATCCACGACAACGTGAAGCGCAAGCTGGTCGAGAGCAACGAGCGCGACACCCAGCT
>JBKJNE010000091.1:0-3876 GCA_046596015.1 Alphaproteobacteria bacterium | reverse complement strand
ATTCGTAGAGTTTCGAGTCCTGGCGCTGCGGGCCGACCGGGAGCTGCAGGATCAGCGGCGCGTTGGCGCTGGGCAGCCGGGTCGGCGCCTCGACGCTCTCCTCCTCGCGGCGCAGGTCGCAGATCAGCCTGATGCCGAGGCCCGAGATGTGCTCGAGGTCCGCGTCGGTCAGCGCCGACAGCGAGTTGGAGCGGTAGAGGTGGCGCCATTTCACGGTGCGGCCGTCGGCGCCCTCGTAACCGCCCAGGTCGCGGAAATTGGAGGCGCCTTCGAGGAGCATGCGGCGCTGCGGGGCTGTCGTGTTCATGGCGTCTCTTCCTGCGTTCGTCCGTGACGGTTTATAGCGCAGCCGGATGACAAAGTAAGTGCGGCAGGCAGAAATCCTTTGCCTGCACCGGCGGCTTCGCCCCCAATAGCTTGAGGCCGGCAATGGAGGGGGAATTCGTGCAGGCGATATTCGGCATCGTGGCGCTGGTCGCGCTCGCCTGGCTGATGAGCGAGGACCGCAGGGTGTTCCGCGCCAAGATGGTGCTGGGCTCGCTGGCGCTGCAGATCGCCCTCGCCCTGCTGTTCCTGCGCCTGCCGGGATCGAAGGAGGCGTTCTCCGCTATCAATCGCGCCGTCGAGGCGCTGGAGCGGGCGACGGCGGCGGGGACCGGCTTCGTCTTCGGCTATCTGGGCGGCGCGCCATCGCCCTGGACGGCGAGCGGCGCCGGCAGCAGCTTCATCCTGGCGTTCAACGCGCTGCCGCTGGTGCTGGTGGTCAGCGCGATCAGCGCCCTGCTCTACTACTGGCGCGTGCTGCCGATGGTCGTGAGGGGCTTCGCCTGGGCGCTGAACCGGACGCTGGGCGTCAGCGGCCCGGTAGGCCTAAGCACCGCCGCCAACGTGTTCGTCGGCATGGTCGAGGCGCCGCTGCTGATCCGGCCCTATCTGTCGCGCATGGACCGGGGCGACCTGTTCCTGGTGATGGTGGGCGGCATGGCGGGCATCGCCGGCACCATGCTGGTGCTTTACGCCACCATGCTGGCGCCCATCGTGCCGGGCGCGGCCGGGCACCTGATCACCTCGTCGGTGATCACCGCGCCGGCCGCCATCATGGTGGCGGCGCTGATGGTGCCGCCGTCGCCCCGGCCGCAGGACCAGACCCTGTCGGTGCCGCGCTCCGAGGCCGAGAACAGCATGGACGCGATCACCCGCGGCACTACCAACGGCATCACCCTGCTGCTCAACATCATCGCCATGCTGATCGTGCTGGTGGCGCTGGTGACGCTGATCAACGGCGTCATCGGCCTGTTTCCGGACGTGGGCGGCAAGCCGCTGACCCTGCAGCGGATGACCGGCTGGCTGCTGTCGCCGGTCGCCTGGCTGATCGGCATTCCGTGGCGCGAGGCCCAGGCAGCCGGCGGCCTGCTCGGCACCAAGGTGATCCTGAACGAGCTGCTGGCCTATCTGGAGCTGGCCGCCCTGCCCGAGGGAACGCTGTCCGAACATTCCCGCCTGATCATGACCTATGCGCTGTGCGGCTTCGCCAATTTCGGCAGCCTGGGCATCATGATCGGCGGCATGGGCGCCATGGCGCCCGACCGGCGCAGCGACATCCTGAGCCTGGGCTTCAAGTCAATCGTGGCGGGGACGATCGCCACCTGCATGACGGCGGCGATCGCGGGGCTGATCGTCTGAACAGGACAGGCGCGCCCGCTGTCAATATGCTGCTCTGGGAAGAGCCACTTTCACCGGGGAGACACCACCGAAATGGTCAAAGCTGAAATCATCGAGCGTCAGAGACTGATCTCCAGGACGCCCATGCTGGAGCGCATCGCTTCCATGAAGGAAACGCTCGTCGCGGCGGGGGACGAAGCCCAGCAGCTTCGCCACCTGCCGGCCTGGGCATCGAAGGAGATGGCGGACATCGGGCTTTATCGCTACGCGTTGCCGCCGGAGCTTGGCGGCGAGGACCTGAGGGCACGGCAGCAGATCGAGATCATCGAGGCGGTTTCCGCCATCGACGGATCGGTCGGCTGGTGTGTCCAGATATCGTCGGAGATCAATGCCCTGGTCATCCGCCAGATGAGACCCGCGCTCGCGACCAAGATTTTCGACGACTGGTATGCGCTCGTGTGCTCCGGCCATGGTCCGGCGAACGGACCCAACCCCGGGCGCAAGGCCCGGCGGGATGGGGATGGCTGGCGGTTGAACTACCAGGGCAGCTTCGCCAGCGGCTGCCAGAACGCCACGTGGAACTACCTGATGGGTCCCATGGTCGTCGACGAGGCGACCGGCGAGACCGCCCAGGCGTCTTTCATGGTTCCCAAGGGCGAGTTCGAGATCATCGATACCTGGAATACATCCGGCATGCGGGGCTCGGGCAGCCACGACGTGCGGATGACGGACTGCTATGTCCCGCCCGAGCACCTGCTGCCGGCCCGGTCGCTGGCGCCCAGCGAGCTGTGGGACAACCCGACCTACCGGAACCCGACCCATGCCATCTACAACAAGGCGGCGGTGGCGCTCGGGGTGTGCCGCGGCGCCATCGACAACTTCATCGCCCTCGCCATGGGCAAGGTGCCGTGGGGCCTCAGCACGACGCTGAAGGACCAGGCCGTGGTGCAGTACCGGGTCGGCGAGGCCCAGGCCAAGCTGATGGCTGTGCGCGCCTTCGTCATGGACACGCAGGACCGGCTGGAGGCGCATCTGGGGCCGCTGCCGTCGAAGGGCGGGCGGCTGGCGCCGCAATGGGACTATTTCTGGCCCGCGCTGCTGGCGTGCGCGCATGCCGCCCAGACCTGCCGGGAAGTCGTCGGCGTGATCAACAACACGGCGGCGACCACCGGCTGCCGGATGGACAGCCCGCTCGAGCGTCAGCTGCGCGATGCGCAGCAGGCGGCGAACCATACGCTGATCTCGTACCGGCACTACGAATATCTGGGCGCGACATTCCTCGGTCACCCGCCCACGGACACTTACCTGGCCCTCTGCGAGCCTGTTTGAGCAAAATAACCAAAGAAAAGGGCGGCGCGATCTCTCGCGCCGCCCTTCCCGTTGGCCTGTGAGGTGGTCAGTTCGCCTTCTTCAGCGGCAGCCGGCCCTCGATATAGTCGTCGATGATCTCGTGATAGCGGCGGATGCGGCGCTCCTGGCCGGAGAGATACACGCCGTTGAAGCCGCGGCTGCGGAAGCCGAGCTGCTGGCCCGCGGTCACGCCCATGTCCTGGTCGATGGCGAAGCCTAGGCTCTTTTCGCCATAGTCGAACACGTCGAGGTCGACCTCGGCGTCGCGGTCCACCGGGCCGCCCGCCGTGAACACCGGCGCGGTCTCACCCGCCGGCTGGCTGGCGTACCACCAGTTGTCGAACACGCACTTGGTCGGGTCGGTCGGATGCGGGATCGCACGCAGGAAGTGGAAACCGTCCGCCCACGCCGTCACCGCGAAGTTCGGGAAGATGGTGTAGTGGTAGGCGTCCGTCAGCTGGTCGTCGCGCAGGTTCTCGTAGTGGGTGTAGCCCTTCTCCTTGCCCCGCTCGCGCTTGGCCTTCTGGATGGCCTCGCGGGTCTCGTACTCGCGGCCCTCGAAGTCGGCCGGATCGAGGCCCCACGCCTTCAGGGTGGAGATCAGCGGCTCGCGCAGCAGCGGCACGTTCTTGCTCTTGAGCGAGTTGGACGGCACGCCTGCCTTCATGATCATGCGGTTGTGGCCCTCTTCCGACAGGTCGAACTGGGTCCACTTGTAGTTTTCCTCGATCGAGGTATCCGATTCCGGATGCACCGCCGGCAGGTGATAGGACTCGTTGAAGTTGTCGAGCACCACCTTCCAGTTGATCGGCGACCGGCAGCGCATGGCCTGGTAGCGCTTCCAGGTATCGAAGCCGTAGGCGT
>JBKJNE010000033.1:0-3438 GCA_046596015.1 Alphaproteobacteria bacterium | reverse complement strand
GTCGGCAAGCCGATCGATCTGGTCGAGGCCGTGGCGCGCGGCGTCGACATGTTCGACTGCGTGCTGCCGACGCGCTCGGGCCGCAACGGCCAGGCGTTCACCCGGCGCGGCACGGTCAACATCAACAACGCGCGCCACCTGGACGATCCGCGCCCGCTCGACGAGGCCTGCGCGTGCCCGGCCTGCCGGCAATACAGCCGCGCCTATCTGGCCCATCTGGTGCGCTCGAGCGAGATCCTCGGCGCCATGCTCATGACCTGGCACAACCTGCAGTACTACCAGGACCTGATGGCCGGCATGCGCGCGGCCATCGAGCGCGGCGCGCTCGGCGCCTTCGTGGCGGAATTCCAGGTCATGCAGGAAGCCGGCGACATCGACCAGCTCTGACCTACGGACCGTTGCAGACAGTGCCTTCCACGCGACAGGACGACGAGTAGGCTCCGCAGGCCGCGAGCGCGTTGCCGTCCGCCTGCGCCTGCGACGCGCCCCAGCCGGTGCCGAAGCTGCCGTCCGGTGCGTTCGCCAGCGAGCCGCATTTTTCGAACCAGACCTGGATGGCGCAGTCTCCCGCGCCGCCCGCGTTCCGGCGGCAGTATCCGAGCGCGATGGACTCGGCGGAGCCACGGTCGCCGGCATTGTAGGAATAGCCGTGGGCGCGCGCCGACGGCGAGTAGGCGATGGCGCCGAACCGCGCGGGCGCCGCCGGCGCCGGGGAATAGTCCGAGGACGAGCCGCTGGAGTTGCGGCACACCGACATGCATGAGCTGAATTCCTGGCGGCAGCCGGAATCGTAGCTCGAGCCCTCGCAGCTCCTTAGCTGGGTATCGCAGCGATATTCGTACTCGCATTGCTGTGCTACCGCGCCCGTCGGCATCAGGATTCCGGCGAGCAGCGCAAGAAGCGGAATTCGCGGTCGAGAAACCATGGTAGCCCCGCGCACACCATGAACAGGCCCGGTTGACGATAACACGAAACCGAGGCGCCACGGGCCGGTTGCTTCGGCTCGCACCGCTGCTCTAAGAATCATTGCGGCGGCCCGATGGAGCCGCTATCGGGTAGAGGCTGCCGGCCCGGCGATTGCGTCGTAACCGGTGACCGTGCGCATCGAAGACAAGGAATCCATATGTCGGCTGCCTGGACCAACATCACCGACGCCATCTTCGACCACGCCAGGGTCCGGCCGACGGCGGTCGCGGTGGTCGAGGGACCGACGGCCCTGACATTCCGAAGCTTCGCCGATCTCATCGCCAAGGCAACCGCCTGGCTGGCGCAGCAGAAGATCAAACCAGGCAATCGGGTCGGGGTACGCATGACCAACAGCGCCGATCACCTGATCCTGTCGCTGGCGCTGCTGCGCATGGGCGCGGTGAAGTTCGAGCTGTCGCCCAACCATACGCCGAAGCAGCTCGAGGCGATCACCCGCAAGTTCTCGCTGACCGAGCTGTTCGTGGAACCGCCGATGAAAACCTATCGGGGCGCGCGGGCGATCGTCGTCGACATCAACTGGCGGGCGGCCGTGGAGGCTTGCGCAGGCGACGTTCGCCACGACGACAAGAAGGGTGAGCCCTGGTTCGTGGAGCTCGGCTCTGGCCGCACCGGTGTCAGCAAGGGCGTGATCGTCCACCACAGCCAGGTGATCGCGCGCTACCGCGAATATCTTGCCGGCTACGGCAATACTGGGATCATCTCCAGCAAGGATCCTGCCACTGTCCTGACGATCGGCGGTCTCTCCTTCGCTGGATTTCACGGCTTCCTGATGTACCAGATCATGTCCGGCGCCAAGGTCGTGATGTTGCCCGAGTTCTCGCGCTTCTACGACATCGTCAGGAACTTCAGCTATTACGACAACGCGGTCGCCATGGTCATGCCCGACCTGTGCACGGTGTTCCTGTCCTGCGCCCAGAAGGGCACCATGCTGCTTCCCAACGTCCGGGCGCTCATTGGCGGCGGGCAGCCGCTCGCGCCGGAAAGCAAGAAGGCCATGCTGGCCGGCGTGACGCCCCATTATCACGAGGTCTATGGCACGTCCTCGACCGGCTGGGTTTCGGTGCTGCATCCCGAGGACATGTCGCGGCGCTCGGAGAGCGCCGGACGCACGGTTCCCGGCATGGAGGTCGAGATCGTCGACGGCGAGGGCAACGTATTGCCGCCCAACAAGGTGGGACGACTCCGTTGCCGCAGCGCGACGACGTCGACCGCCTATGTGGTGCCTGAGGAAATGACCAACGAAGGCTACCGCGACGGCTGGTTCCATACGGGCGACCTGGCGATGTTCGACAGCGGCCGGTTCCTGCAGCTCAAGGGCCGGGTCAGCGACATCATCGTCCGCAACGGGGTGGAGATCTATCCGGCGGAAATCGAGGCCGTGTTGCGCTCCCATCCGTCGGTGAGCGACGCCGCCGTGGTTGGCTTGCCGACGCGGCAGGGCGGGCGCGAGGTTGTCAGCCTGGTCGTCGCCAAGGGGGCGCCCCAGCACGAAGACCTGGTCCAGCACTGCAAGGTCAAGCTGCCTCCCGAGAAGCGGCCGGGCGCGCTCGCCTACACCGACGCGCTGCCGCGCCTGGCCAACGGCAGGATCGACCGCGCCAAGGTCGCCGAACACGCCCTCCGGGCTATCCGGCGGACTCAGTCGGCGCCGCGCACGGCAGAACCCGCCTGAGGCAGGAGGCTAAGACAATGGATACCAAGGTGCTGATGACGGGCGGTGCGACCGGTATCGGCGCCGCTACGGCCGCGCGCATGGCGGGTCAGGGCGCCGACATCGTCATCCTCGACGTGGCCGCGCCGGTTCATGGCCACGGACGGTTCGTGCCGTGCGACCTGTCGGACGCCGACGCCATCGACGCTGCCCTCGAGGCATTGAGCGGACCCTGGGATGCGCTGGTCAACGTCGCGGGCATTCCCGGCCCGCGCCCCGCCGAGCCGGTGGTTGCCGTCAACTTCCTCGGCATGCGCCATCTGACGCAGAGGGTTCTCCCCCATATCCGCCCGGGCGGCAGCGTCACCATCGTGGCCTCCACCGCCGGCCGCGACTGGCAGCGCCGGGCCGCCGTGGTCGGCCAGCTGCTCGACACGCCGGATTTCGCGTCGGGCCTCGCCTGGTGCCGCGACAATGGCGCGCTGTGGGAGAAGGATCCCTACACCTTCTCCAAGCAATGCGCGGTCGCCTGGATCTACCGCGCGGCGGGCCTGGGCATCAAACAGGGCGTCAGGGTCAACAGCGTCAGCCCGGGCGGCACCCAGACCCGCCTGACCGAGAACTTCACCGCGCAGATCGGCGCCGCGCAGGTGGCGTGGATGAACGCGCAGATCGGCCGTCCCGCCGGACCGGACGACATCGCGAAAATCATCGAGTTCGTCGCCCTGGGCGACTGCGGCTGGCTCAACGGCGTCGATATCGCCGTCGACGGCGGGTTGACGGCAGGGCTCATCGGCGGC
>JBKJNE010000027.1:0-9791 GCA_046596015.1 Alphaproteobacteria bacterium | reverse complement strand
CGCCCGTGACCCGGACGGCAACGTGGTCGAGTTCCAGGAAATCCTGAACCCGAAGAGCCGGATGGCGATGACGTTCTGACGCCCGTGGCTGGTGTCGCGCGGCGGGAATGCTAAACTCCACCACATGACGCAAGCCCCCGACATGCAGCCAACTTCCGACGCCCAGCTCCTGCGCCATGGCATGGTGCCGGGCCACGAGGCCATCAACGCTTGGTTGCGTCCGATGCTGCTGGAGATGGCCGCCCGCATTCCCGACAAGGGCACCAACAAGGCCAACGGCGACTCCTATTTCAGCAACAAGTGGCTGTCGGCGCGCGACCTGCACCGGCTGCCCGACCCCCGGATGCAGACTCTGATCAGGCTCATCGAAGGCGCCGCCAACGGCGTTTCCTGGCCTGCGTCCGCGCCGGCGCCGCTGCGGATCGGCGCCATGTGGGCCATCATCTCCAAAAGTGGCATGGAGGGAAAGCCGCACAAGCACACGGGCCGCGTATCGGGCGCGTACTATGTCGATGCCGGAGACTGCGACAGCGACGGCAACGGGGCGTTCGCCGTCTACACGCCGCAAGGCGGCCAACTGCTGCGGACCATCGAGCCTAAGACCGGGTTGATGCTGTTGTTTCCCAACACCCTGTGGCACGGCGTATTGCGCTATGAGAGCGACAGACCGCGCATCGTGATCTCCTTCAACCTGGTCTAGCCCCGGAACAATTCCGGCTAGGACGCGTAATCCTCTCCGTGATCCGAGGTAACGCGATACGGCGACGCCGGCGTCCCGATGCGTTACGGTCGTGTTGTGGTCGCGCCAGTGAAGTCCCTTTGCCATGGACTTCGGAGTGACATGTTACCGGGGGGTGACAGGGAGAGGCGCATGTGGATACAACGCGTATCCGAGACCATGGACGCGCGGCGGGGGCTGGGGCGCCTGATCGGCCTCGTCTGCCTCGCGGCGGCGGTGGCCGCGCAGTTCGTCAGCGGCACCGCCATGGCGTTCATGATCTTCTATCCGGCGATCATGCTGGTCGCGTTCTTCGCCGGGCGCCCCATCGGCTATGCCGGCGTCGCCTTCTCGGCCGCCTTCCTGTGGTTCCTCTACGTACCCTCCGCCGAGCAGCTTGCGCCGACCAGGGAAAGCCTCATCGGCATCGCCGCCTACATCGTGCTCGGCATCCTGATCACGGCGCTCACCGGCAGCCTCACCAAGGCGCTCGTCAGGCTGGGCGCCCTGCAGCGCCAGGCCGAGCGGGCCCGCGACGAAGCCTCGGCGCTGATGTCGGAAATGGGACACCGGCGGCGCAACGAGCTGATGCTGGTCGACGCCATCGCCCGTTCGGTGACGCCCAAGACGCCCGAGGGGAACATCGCCCTGCGCGAGTTCAGCAACCGCATCCGCGCGCTGGCCAATTCCGGCGCCCTGCTGACCCGCGAGGCCGTCGGCGCACCCATCGGCCAACTGATCGAGGGTCAGATCCGCCCTTTTTGTCCACCGGAGCGGGTGCGCCAGAACGGCCCGCCGATCATGCTGTCAGCCATGGCGGTGCGGTATCTGGGGATGGCGTTGCACGAGCTGTGCACCAATGCCACCAAGCATGGCGCGCTCTCGGTCGACGACGGCTATGTCGATCTCACCTGGTCGCTGGAGGAACCCGGCTTCAACATCAAATGGGTGGAAACTGGCGGGCCACCCTTGGTGCCGACCGAATCCTCGGGCTTCGGCCGCAAGGTGCTGACCGAACTGGTGCCGGCGGCACTGCAGGGCAGCGCGCACCTCCACTACGCGCCCGGCGGTATCGAGTGGGCGCTCGTGTCGCCGCCCGTCACCATCGACGCGCCGACATCCTCCTGACAGGCGCTATACTCCACCTCCGATGACCAAGACTTCACCGTCCATGCGCCTCGACCGGCTGCTGTCCAACCTGGGCTATGGCAGCCGCAAGGAGATGACCGCCGCGATCCGCAACGGCTGGGTGACCATGGACGGTGCGGACATCATCGATCCGGGACATCCGGTGCCGCTGGACAGGGCGCGCGCCGTGCGCCTCGACGGCGAAGTCATCGATCCGCCACCGCCGATGGCGGTCATGCTGCACAAGCCGGCGGGCTACACCTGCTCGCACAACGATGTCGGCGCGCTGGTCTACGACCTGCTGCCCGACCGCTGGCGCATCCGCAAGCCGCCGCTGTCGACGGTGGGACGCCTCGACAAGGAAAGCACCGGCCAACTGCTGCTGACCGACGACGGCGACCTGCTGCACCGGATCACCCATCCGCGCAGCCACGCGGCGAAGCATTACCGGGTCGTCCTGCGCGATCGGCTGCGCGGCGACGAAGCGGCGCTGTTCGGCGCGGGCGGCTTTCTGCTGGGCGGCGATGCCAAGCCGCTGAAGCCGGCCTCGTGGACGCCGGACGGGCCGGCGAGCGGCGTGATGGTGCTGGACGAAGGCCGCTATCACCAGATTCGCCGCATGTTCGAGACGCTGGGCAACCTGGTCGTATCGCTCCACCGCTTCCGGACCGGCGGCCTCGACCTCGGCGCCCTCCCCGAGGGCGCCTGGCGCTTCCTGGGCGATGACGATCTGGCCGCTTTGTTCGCCGCGTGACCGCGCCCCGCCAGAAGCCTTCCAATGCTCCGCGAAGTAAGCGAAATTCGTCAGCCGGGACGGGTATATCAGGCAGCATGGATGGATATCGTCTACTTGATCCGCGCGCATAGGGGGCCGCAACAGGTGGCGCGGATGGTGGACGCGCTGCGCCAGCCCGGCGCGCGCTTTTTCATCCACATCGACCGGAAGGTCGATGAAGTCCCGTTCCGCCGGGCGCTGGAGGCGCGCGGCCCGACGGACGACATCCGCTTCGCCCAGCGGCGCGTCGTCATGAACTGGGGCGGCTTCAGCCTGGTCGAGGCCACGCTGTCGTGCATGCGGGAAATCCTCGCTGACGGCACGCCCGACCGCATCTGCTCCATGAGCGGGCAGGACTATCCGCTGATCTCCAACGCCGCCATCGCCGACTACCTGGCGCGGCAGCCGGACACCGAGTTCATCAGCTACGGCGCCATGCCGCCCGCGTTCTGGCCGCCCGAGTACATGTCCCGCATCGAGCGTTACCATTTCTTCGACTGGGCGCCACTGGTCTGGCCCGACAACACCAACGGCGCGGTCTCGCGCCGGGCGCCCTACAGGCTGCGGCTCGTCAGGAAGCTGGCCAGCCGGCTGTTGCCCAAACGCCCGTTCCCCGCCGGGTTCAGCCCCTACGGCGGTTCCGCATGGTGGTGTCTGACCGGCGCCACCACCCGCCGCCTGCTGGAGATGTCGGACGCCCACCACGAGCTGAGCCGCTTCTACAGGTATACCGAGCATCCGGAGGAGATGTATTTCCAGACGCTGCTGCTGAATTCGGGCATCGATCCGGCGCGCTTTCGCGGCGAATACCGGGAAAGCGAGCTGGGCGACTATCTGTGGTTCGTCGATTGGCGCAGGAAGGCTTCGCCGCGCACTCTGCGCGAGAGCGACCTTGACCTGCTGCTCGCGTCGAACCGCATGTTCGCGCGCAAGTTCGACGCCGAGATCGACAGCCGCATCCTGGACCTGATCGATGAGGCCCGTCCGGCACATTCAATTCGGCCCCCCTCATGACGCCCAAGCCTCCCGTCCATGTCGGACTTTTTGTCATCGGCGCGATGAAGTGCGGCAGCACGACGCTTTACGATCTGCTCGCAGCCCATCCCCAGATCTGCATGTGCCGCGAAAAGGAACCCGCCCATTTCGTGGGACCCGACTTGGTCAGCGCACTGCAGCCTTCCCGGGTCAAGCGCTGGTGGACGCTGGAGGAGTATCACAGCCTGTTCGAGCCGACCTCCGCGACCCGGATATTCGGCGAGGCGAGTACCTTCTATACCCGGCTTCCGGCGACGGCGGGCGTCGCAACCCGCATCCGCGCCTACAATCCGGACGCCAAGCTGATCTACATCGTCCGCAATCCCTTCGCCCGCATGGTGAGCCACTACAACCACAGCTATCGCGAAGGCCATGAGCGGCGGGCGATCACCGAAGCCGTGGTAGAGGACCCGCAATACCTCGACCTCAGCAACTACGCGATGCAGCTCGCGCCGTTCCGCGAACTCTTCCCGGAGGACAACATCAAGATCCTTGTTCTGGAGCGCTTCCGGAGCGCGCAGGCCGACGTGATGGATAGTATCCATGACTGGCTGGGCCTCCGGCAGGGACCAAGAAACGCCAGACCCCGGGGACATGCCGTTAACGTGACGGACCGGTTGGTCGGACCGCTGCGGGGCGGGCTGCGGCGCGAGAGCTTCCTGGGCCTCTGGGACTCATGGCTGTGGAAAACATTCAGCAGGAACGCGCCGCCATGGATGAAGGAAACAGTCAGGTCGCTCGTCTACAGCCGGCGGATCGACACGCGAGACGTGCCCTATGACAGGCTCCGGTCACTGGTCGGTGAGCAACTGGCCGAGGGCGCGAACCGTTTTCGCGGCATGATCGGCGACGATCTGCAAGAATGGCGGGTCGGCCCGACCGCCCTGTGAACCCTGCGCACCTGCGCACCCGTGACCCTGCGCCCTTGCCGCCAGTCGCGTCGGGGGACTAGGCTTGGGCAACTGCGCAAGGGGTCAGCATTGGGCCTGCTTCGGAAAGCCATCGTCCGTCGCTTGAAGCGGCACCGCATCGTGCGGGCGCCGCGCCATTTGCACGAGTTCGAGACAGAAGCCGCCCGCATCGCCGGGCGCCACCGCCGACAGACCCTGGCCGATGTCGAGGCGCTCAGGGCCAGATATGCCGCTCCAATCCTGGGCGATGTGCTGGTCTGGGACCTGATCCGCGGCCTGGCCGACGTGCATGACGCCACCGACACCCAACTGGGGAGCACCAGCCAGCTTACCCATACGATCAACGTCGCCGCCGCCATGGAACGCGACGGCGTCACCGACGAGGATCTGCTGGTCGCCGCGCTGATCCACGATACCGGCAAGCTGCTGCTGACCGTCGGAGAGGCGCCGGAGAACGTATTGTGCATGAACGAGCCGGTCGGCGCCTACGGGCCGGGCGTGGGCCTCGACAACTGCGTCTTCCAGTGGAACCACGACGAATTCGCCTGGTCCCGGTACAGGGAGCACGTACCGGCCCATGTGGCCTGGCTGCTGCGCTATCACAGCATCTATCCCGACCGGTGCGCGCCGCTGATGGACGGCCGCGACCGCGAATGGACGGCCCGCTACCTGAAGCCGTTCAGTCACTACGACCAGGATTTCAAGTCGCCGTTCCGGCCCGCCGACCGGCCGCTGGAACATTGGCGCACGTTGATTTTCGACCGATTCCCGCGCCCGATCCCGTTCTAGCGATGGGGGGGCCGGGCGATGAGATCATCGTCGTCGGCGCCGGCTTTTCAGGCGCGGTCGTGGCGCGGGCGATGGCCGACGCCGGTTACCACGTGCGCATCCTGGAGCGGCGCGACCATATCGGCGGCAATGCGTATGATGATTTCGATGCCCACGGCATCCTGGTCCACCGCCACGGGCCGCACCTGTTCCATACCAATTCGGCCCGGGTGTTCGACTATCTGGGCCGGTTCACCGCCTGGCGGCCTTATGAACACCGCGTACTGTCGAGCGTCGGCGGCAAGCTGCTGCCGGTGCCGGTCAACCTCGACACCATCAACGGATTCTTCGGCCTGAACCTGACCGAGGCGGAGGCGGCGGCCCATCTGTCGCGCATCCGCGAGCCGCGCGAGCCGGTGCTGACCAGCGAGGACGTGGTGGTCAACGCCGTGGGCCGCGCCCTCTACGAAGCCATGTTCCGCAACTATACGAGGAAGCAGTGGGGCCTTGATCCGTCGGAGTTGGACGCGAGCGTGGCCGCGCGGATCGCCGTCCGCACCAGCCGCGACGACCGCTATTTCACCGATACCTTCCAGGCCATGCCCGCGGACGGCTATTTGGCGATGTTCGGGCGCATGCTCGATCACCCCGCCATCGCGGTGGAATGCGGGGTGGATTTCTTCACCGTGCGGGACCGGCTGAAGCCGCGCCACCTGATCTATACCGGCCCGGTCGACGGCTTCTTCGGACACGTTCTGGGACGCCTGCCCTACCGGTCGCTGCGCTTCGAGCACGAGCACATCGCCGGCACCGACAGCTTCCAGCCCGCCGCGACCGTCAACTATCCGAACGAGCATGCGTTCACGCGGATCACCGAGTTCCGCAAGATCACCGGCCAGGCCGGGTCGGGCACGTCGATCGTGCGCGAATATCCGCAGGCGGAGGGCGAACCCTACTATCCCGTGCCCAATCCGGCGAACCAGGCGCTCCACAAGCGCTACCGCGCGCTGGCGAAGGTCGATAAGCACGTGACTTTCGTGGGCCGCCTGGCCGAATACCGGTATTACAACATGGACCAGGCCGTGGCCTCGGCGCTCAAGGCCGCCGGCCAACTCGCCAGGGCGCTGCTGTAGGCCACCTCAGGCGTAGGATTCGGTCAGCGCCGAATAGACCAGGGTGCGCATGTCCCGGCGCAGGCCGATGTGGTGCGGCGACTGCAGCACTTGGGTCATGAACACCACGGCCAGGTCTTCCTTCGGGTCGATCCAGAAGGCGGTCGCGGCCGCGCCGCCCCAGAAGAACTCGCCGACCGTGCCCGGCAGGCGGGTGCGCGCCACGTCGATGGTCACGCCGCAGCCCAGCGAGAAGCCGATGCCCGCATAGCCCGCCTCGTTGAACTGGGCCGGCGCCAGGCCGATCTCGGTCATGTCCTTGCCGCCGGGCAAGTGGTTGAGGCTGAACAGGGCCACGGTCTTGGCGCTGAGGATACGCTGGCCGTCCAGTTCGCCGCCGTTCAGCAGCATGCGGCAGAACCGCATGTAGTCGCCCGCCGTCGATACCAGCCCGCCGCCGCCCGATTCGAACACCGGCGGCGCGGCGTAGGTGCTGGCCTGGGCATCGTCCTGCAGCTTGATGCCGCCTTCGGGCCTCGCCACATAGCAGGTGGCGAAGCGCTCGAGCTTGTCGGCCGGCACATGGAACGCCGTGTCGGTCATGCCCAGCGGCTCGAACAGTCTGGTGCGCAGGAAGTCGCCGAACTGCTGGCCGGAGATCTTCTGCACCAGGTAGCCCAGCACGTCGATCGACACCGAATAGTTCCAGGCCTCGCCTGGCGAGCATTCCAGCGGCAGTTCGGCCAGGTCCTCGATGAAGCCCTCGAGGCCGCGCCCGTTCGGCATGTCGGCGACCTTGCGCTTGCGGTAGGCCGCGTCGACGTTGGTGCGTGCCAGGAAGCCATAGGTCAGGCCGGCCGTATGGGTGAACAGGTCGATCACCTTCATGGGCCGCCGGACCGGCGTGGTCAGGAACGCGCCCGGCACGCCGCCCGCGAACACGGCCAGGTTCTTCCACGACGGGATATGGCTGGCGACGTCGTCGTCGAGACCGATCAGGCCCTGTTCGACCAGGGTCATCAGCGCCACGGCGGTGATCGGCTTGGTCATGGAATAGATGCGGAAGATCGTGTCTTTCCGCATGGGCTTGTTCCGCTCCAGGTCCATGGAGCCGAGCATGCCATTATAGGCCAGCTCGCCGCGCCGCCAGACCTGGATCAGGCTGCCCGGAATCTCTCCCGTGCCGACGTATTTCCGCTCCAGCATCTCGTTGATGCGGTCCAGACGCTTGCCCGACAGGCCGACCTGCTTTGCTCTACCCATGACGCTCTCTCCCCGGAATGTGGCGGCAGTCTAGACTGCCGCGCGCGCCCGAAGGAACGGGAAAGTAGGCGGCTGCTTCAGCCCGCCGGCTGGCCCTTCAGCACCCAGTCCATATACCGGCGCACGGTCGGGAACGGCGCCGGGGTCATCGCCATGTTGGGATCGGCGATCACCTCCAGGCCGCACGGCGCCACGAAGGACTCCATCTCCATCAGGCCCTTGATGATGGTCGTGCCGTCCTTGTCGGGAAACACCGCCGGGCCAGTAGGATCGGTCACCGTCATGGCTGTCGGCTCCTGGGTCTTGTCCTTGGGCAGGAAGGCGATCGGGCAGACGGACATGCGCTGGCCGATCAGCTGCACGATCCAGCCCTGGTCCTTCACGGCCACGACCTCAAGCTTGTAGTAGCGGGCGACGCAGACCGTGTCGGGACCGGCCATGCCGCAGATCAGGTTCCAGGCGCCGACGCTGTCGGTACCCGGCGCGCTGGTCTGGAACGTGCCCGAGCCGTCGTCGTAGAAGCGGTAGTAGACGCCGTCGACCTTGCCCTCCTGGTAGGCGCGCTTGTCTTCCTTGGTCACGCCGGTGCGGGCATCGGCGATGAACTTCTTCTGGACGTTCACCAGGCCCGGCTTGGCGACGATATAGGTGCCCTTGGCTTGGTCGGGCGCCTTGTCGATCTGGAACACCACCCGGAACATGTGGGTCGCCGCGACCGGCCTGCCGTTCTCGGTCGCCGGCTGGAAGCGCCATTTGGTGCCTGCTTCGGCGATGGCGGCCTTGTCGAGCGAGCCCGAGCCGCTGCTCTGGTCGACGGCGACCGTGGCCGGATCGACCGAGCCGTCGGGACGGACGACGAACTTCAGCACCACCGCGCCCTCCTCGCCCTTCTGGAACGCGTCGGACGGATAGGGCGGCTGGGTGATGGGGCGAGCGGGATCCTGCCGCGGATCGGTCCGGCTGGCGCTCGCGGCCACCATGGCGGGCGTCGATTGCGGCGCTTCGGGCGCGGCCGCGGCCGGCATCGATGTCCAGGCCATCATGGCAATTCCCGCGATCGCCACCAGCGCGACCCTTTCAGTCCGGCGCATCAAGGCCAGTCTCCGTGTTGTGAACCCGGTTAACGCGCCGGAGGCTATCGGATGGACGCGCCCGCCACAAGGCGCGGACTTTCAGTAGCCGACGCCTTTTCCGCCGGGGCGGCGGGGAATGCGGAAGTCGGGCTTCATCTCCAGCGACCAGGCCAGCGGCTGCGCCGGCTCCCTCACCTGGATGCGCCTGAGCGTGGACTCCTCGGTGCCGGTTTGGCGCGGGTGCCAGACACGCGCCAGCCAGGCGCCCGGCGGCACGGCATCGATGGCGGCCCTGCCGTCCTTGCCGGTCTTGACCGCGTAGGGCGTGGCGGCGACGTAGATGTAGCCGATCATCCAGTCGTGGATATTGCAGCCCAGCGGCACCACGCCCGGCTTGTCGAACAGCACGGCCGGGGCCGCCGCGCCGGCATAGAGCGGCAACTCGAAGGTCCTGGCGGGAGAGAACGAGTAGACGTGATGCCGGACTTTGTCGCTGTTCGGGAAGGTGATCTTCGACCCAGCGGCGATGATGGTGACATAGGGAACGAACTCGAGGTTGAGCTGGTCGACGATGCCGTCGCCCCGTTTCGGCGGCGGGATCGACGCCGGATCCGCCGGCGTGAGCGTGACCACCGCGTCCTCCAGCGGCGCGCCGTCGGCGCCGGCAACCGTGGCGGTTACCCGCGCGCCCCATGCGGGCGCGGCCAGCGTCAGCAGGACGGCGACGATCCATATGCCCCGATTTGCCACGGTCTTCCCCCTTAGAACCCGCAGGACACGGTAAGCCGGAAAATGTTCTTCGTGTAGTCGTTGCCGCCGCGCGCGAAGGTCATCACCCGCTGATATTCCAGCGCGGCGCCGAGATTGTCGGCAAGCGTGGCGCTCAGCCGCGCGCCTACGGTGTGGGCCGTTCCCTTCAGCCGGTAGGAAAAGGCGGTGGGGCCGAACGCCGGCTCCGCGGCCACCGCCCTCGTGACCTCGTAGATGCTCTTGCCCGGCTGGAACACC